>JBBPYO010000599.1:0-2886 GCA_038199845.1 Flavobacteriales bacterium | reverse complement strand
TTGAGTTTGCCGAATTTGTTGCATCACTTTATCAGAAAAATCCAGAGACGGATTTTCCAATGGCAGATCACTTAAAAACTTGGTGCCCAGACGTTCTATTTTTTTATCTTCTTTCATAATAATTCTTTTTTATTAAAAGCTGGCATCGCTTGTAGCAAGGTAAAGAGTTTTTTCCGACTTCGGTAGAGTTTTATTTTTACGTTGCTTTCCGTGAAACCCGTCATTTCTGCAATTTCGGCGATCGAGTGTTCTTTATAATAATAAACTGTAACGATAAAAGCCTCTTCGGCCTCTAGTTGATTGATTGCCAGTTGAACCAATTCCTGCTGAGCTTTGCGCTCCATTTGATCCAGCGCATTTTCTACCTCATCTAAATTGGTATTCGCAATGGCTTCCGTATTTTCAAAAGCGGGTTGTTTTTTCTTCCGCGCCAGCATATCCAGACTTCGATTATAGGTTATTCGGTAAAGCCAACTAGAAAATTTCGCGTCGCCCTTAAAACCGTCGATTGCCTGGTACGCTTTTACAAAAACATCCTGCGAAATTTCTTCCGCATCTTCACGATTTTTCATCATGCGCAGTGCCAGACTGAATACTAAGCGCTCATAACGTTTTACGAGTACCGCATACATTTGGATCTCGCCAGCACGTATTTTTGCAATGATTAGTTGGTCGTCTTGATGGTTCATGGTTGTGAGTAAGACGGTGAAATAAGAACGCAGGTTACAAGTTAGGGTTTAAAAAAATAAGCTTAAAAACTTGTAACCTTATTTGTTGTTGCTCCGTCTTAACCTTGAATTTTATTCTATTTGCAGGGTTTTTTAGCTCCCTATTGGGTTGAAATTCTAAAATATATTTCATTTATAGGACGTAGGTTTATCCCAACGTAGTTCATTCATTAATCAAAAAACACAGTATTATGGAACCAGGATTAGTATTCATCAGCGCATTTTTAGTTATTTTCGGTATCTTTTATTTGCATTATTCCACACGCAACAAAGAGCGACTTGCACTCATAGAAAAAGGTGCGGACGCGAATATTTTTGTAAAAACCAAAAAAGATGGGGAAAGCGCTCCCGTTTGGAAAATTTTCCTGTTGAATTTCGGGTTGTTGCTTATGGGAGTGGGATTTGGAATTATTCTCGGCTTTTCACTGCAAGATCAATTTAATAATGATGGAGCAGCAATTACGGCTTCTGTATTTTTAATGAGCGGAATCAGTTTAATTGTCGGTTTTTTCCTCACTCGAAAACTCATTAAATAGAAAGATGACAGATCAAATAGTAGTACACCCATCGCGTAATCAACGGTGGGTGTATTTTTTTGTCTACATTTAGGTTAACTCTAATCAGAAAACATGAATTATCCCTGGCATTTATATCTTATGGGCGCGATGTATGCGATCGCTGGCTGTATTCATTTTGTCAAACCGGCTATGTACTTGCGTATTATGCCCAGATATCTTCCAGCGCCTGAAATGTTAGTTTATCTAAGCGGCATTGCCGAAATTATTCTGGGGATTGCGGTATGCTTTGCCATGACCAAAAATCTGGCGCTTTGGGGTATTATTCTTATGCTAGCCTTATTTTTTCTAGTGCATTTTCACATGCTTTCTTCAGAAAAAGCGGCTGCTGGTATACCAAAATGGCTACTTATTGTGCGGATTTTTATGCAATTTGGACTGATTTATTGGGCATATTATTATTTAAGGTTTTAGAGATTACCGATTCCCCACCACTTCATCCCTATCCAACCTCGATCCCCACCCAACCTCCCCCGAGGGGAGGAGCTTAAACTCATATCAAATCTATTTTTAGATAGTTACGATCAAGTCATTTTTATTTTGTGTGCCTGTCATTTCTTCGGAAGATCGGTAATTATATGAGCTCCCCTCTTTTGGAGGGGTTGGGGGAGGATTTCTTTTCGAATTACACTTCAGCGGTACATATCAACAATTCAGTATGTTTAAGTTCTGAAAAATCTAATTTTCTACCACCTTTACATCAGAAAATCTTATTAACCTTAAACATTTTAAACCATGAAAATCATCCTACTTTTAATCAACCTTATGCTTGCACAATTGTTGAGCGCTCAGGATTATGACCAGAACATGCAAAAAGCCTTAGATTCCTGGCATGAAGGAAATGCTGTGGAAGCTTCTGCGCAGTTTGAAAAAATAGCGGAATCCACAACCGATAAATGGCTGCCGAATTATTATGTGGGACTCGTCAATGCTACCGAAGCTTTTAAAATTGAGGATTATAATCAAGCGGATGCCATACTCAAAAAAGGCCAAAAAGCGATGGACGCAGCATTGGTAAAATCTCCTGAAAACCCCGAATTATTGGTTGTACAGGCACTTATTTATACGGCTTATCTGGCAAAAGATCCGATGATGAACGGGCAGATTTACTATCCCAAAGTCAGCGAGATTTATGCCAAAGCAAGTGCCATCGCTCCCGAGAACCCACGGGTGATACTTGAAAAAGCACTGTTTGAATTAAAAAGCACAAAATATATGGGTGGTGATACCAAAGCTATTTGTGCAGATTTGCAAAGCGCAAAGCAACTATTAGAGACCTTTAAAAGTGATGAACCTTTCTATCCCGCTTGGGGAAAGGAGCAGCTTGAAGAAGGCATGAAAGATTGCGAATAATTCAACCGTCACAATAAGTGATTATGAAAAGATTACTGCGGATCCTAAAAATAAGTTTTGTGATTACCCTGATCGTGATCGCTGTCAATCTTATTTTTTCTGATTTTGAGTTCAAATATCTAATGGATATTAAGACACTGGGAATTTTCTTTTTCTATTCTTTCTCCATTTCAGCGGTTAATGCGTTATTTTTTGATTTTTTCAATAAGAGATTCAATTGGGACAAAACC
>JBBPYO010000598.1:0-3311 GCA_038199845.1 Flavobacteriales bacterium | reverse complement strand
TTTCTTGTGTCGTGCCAAGATGTGAATATTGTTTCTTGTCAACACATTATCGATATTTTTTATGAAAATTAGATCTGCATCCACATCGTTGAGGTTCTCAATAAGTGCACCGTGACCACCCGGTCTAAAAAGTAATTTGCCATTTGGCTTTCGATAGAGTTCATTATCTTCCGTTACGGCAACCGTATCTGTTTCTGATTTTTGCGAGGAATAGGTAACATTAAAATTCACTTCAGTCTGGCTGCTTACCGAAGAATGAATGCTATCAAATTGTTTTTTAAAACCTTCCTCATGTTCGGGAGAAACGGTAAAGTGCAGCTCAGCATGATTTTTATTTTCCGCATAAGCGGCGGCCTCATAAAGATGCTCTTCAAAAGCGGTGACCGCATACGATTCATAATTATGAAAAGGCAGCAAACCTTTGGGACGGTTTCCAAAATTAGGCCCACTTTGTTCCATCATTTTCTTTACAAAGGCCAATTTTGCTTTGTCATCATTCTTTAGGTCGCTTTTAGTGTCATTTTCCTCAATTAAACTGCCGATTTTATGATAAAAAGGGAAGTTTTCCAAATTTTTGAAAAAGTAACGCATCTCTTCATTATCGGTACGTTTTATAAAAGTATCAATGCTTTCTTTTTCGGGATCATAATCTTCGAGAAATTGATAAATAGTCTTGAACATGCGCGTGGCTGCCCCGGAAGCGGGTATAAACTTAAGCAGTTCTATCTCGTTGCCAATGTGCTCATAGCGCTCTATGCAAGCAACTTCTTTATCATCATCGAGTTTCTGAATCCCATCGCCCACCGTCGCCGCAGCGATCAATTGCACTGAGGGTACTCCATTTTTAAAGATGGAAAGCTGATCCTGTACCTGCTTTTTTGTTAGGCCGTGCGCCTCAATTTCCTGGATATCTTCTTTGGTAAAATTCACGATAATAATTTATTTAAATGTTTGGTGGCCGTTGCCATGCGCTCGTCCAGGCTTCCCTTTAAAAGCACAAATGGCCTTTTGTAAGTTACTAAGGCTTCTTTAAACTGCAAAAACATTTCTTCCCGCTGCTCTGGCCGGTCCCGCAGATCATCGGCTTCCCAGGGAATATCAATGTAAGTCAAAAAATAAAGATCATATGTATTCTCAATGGCGTGATGTTCCAGTTCAGGTGGGCACCAGCCATCATAATACGCTTCGCCATACACTTTGGTCTCCAAAAGGTCTGTATCACAAATAAGCAGTTTCTCTGTGCTTTCTGCCGCTTTATTTTCTAGCCGCATCTGTCCTTCCGCAATGGGCAACAAATCTTTTGGTTCACAGATTTTCTGCTCTTTATCCCATTTTTGCTGCAAATACTCACGGGCATATTCTGGGATCCAGCTGCAATTGTAATGTGCGGCTAGCTTCCGCGAAAGCGTGGTTTTGCCCGAACTTTCTGGTCCAAAAAGCACGATTTTTAGGCAATTACTGGGTTTTTGTGTAAGTTTTTCTTCCAAGCGATATATCCAAATACTGCGATAACTGTAAAAATAAGATATTGTAAACTGGCAAAAGTTAATCCTTTATAAAAATACAGCGGCACCGAAATGATATCACCCACGATCCAATAAATCCAATTTTCGATCTTACGGCGCGCCATCAGCCACATTCCCACAAAAAAGATCGCCGTGGTCAAGGTATCTACATAAGACGGCCAACCTTGCCATTTGTCAAAAACGGTATAAACAATGGCGACAAATACAATCGCTGCCACAAAGATCACCGCCGAGATTTGATGCTCTCGTTTAGTTGCCCAGGCAATGGGCGTAACATGCTCAGGATCTACTTTGCGCGTCCATATCCACCAACCATAAATACTCATAGCAAAATAATAAACATTGATCATCATATCGCCAAGCAAGCCCCAATACAGCAATAAATAGACAAAAATTGCGGTACTGATCATACCGGTGGGATAGACCCAAATGTTGTTCCACATAGAAAAAAGTACCGAAAGCAAGCCGAAAATCACCGCAGTGATCTCAAGAACGATATTCAAGGTTGAATAACCGGCATATTGCTCAAAAAGAAAATTAAAAATTGTGGACATACTAGATTCGGTCGGACTTAACATTTTTATGTGGAATATGGCATTTTTACCGCTACCAAAACCATTCTCATCTCATTTTATAATATTGGTATCAGGTGCAAACCCGCAATAAACTTGTGTTATCAATGGATTCGATCACTTTGAAACTTGAAACTCGTAAACTTTTGATTAAATTCAAGATTGAAGGCTCATAATCATCCTGTAAGGTCGTTTAAGTTCTACTGAAATATGCATAACATTCTTAGTTGGTTCAATCCGTTTTATTGAAATAAAATCCTGCAAAAATATCAAACAATAATAATCTGAGGCGTCGTCATTCAAATTTTACTCATCAAAAAGTTCCCTGCCCGACGCTTCTTTTACCTTAAGCTCTTCTAAAAGTTTGAGCGCATCTGGAATAAGATCACTGCAAAGCACAATCAATGCATCTTTTGGAGCGTTTTTTATCGCATGTTTAATCGCCTCTTGTTCTGAATTTATTTTGGTCACCTTTATATCCGGCTTTTTACTCTGAATACCTTCTTCCACATAACCCGTTAGCTCCTTTTCGGTTTTTCCTCTTAGATTTTCATCCTGTCTAATGATTATTTCATCAAACATTGTAGCAGCCATAGCTCCTATTTCCACGGTATCTTGCTCCCTTCTATCTCCTATACCAGCGATAATTCCTATGCGCCATTTAACTCCACAGGCATCTATAAACTGTCGCAAAGCTCGCATACCTGATGGGTTATGCGCATAATCGACTAAAAAACTGAAATTATTAAATTTAAATAAGTTAAGCCTGCCTGGTGTTTGCGAGGGCGAAGGCAGAAAAGTCTCCAGAGCGGCCTTCATATCTTCAATACTAATGCCCCGCACGTGTGCAGCAAGAATTGCAGCAAGCACATTCTGAATCATAAAAGTGGCCTTCCCGCCGTAAGTAAGTGGGATGTTTTCTACACGCATTACGCGCATTTTCCATTTCCCTCGGGTAATAGTGACATAGTTTTCCTCAAAAATAGCGGTCAGCCCATTTTCCTCTTGAAATTCAAGGATCCGCGGGTTGTTCTCATCCATACTGAAGAGGGCTACATTACAGGCCAGACCACGACGCATGTTGAAAACGCGGTCATCGTCTGCGTTCAAAATTGCATAACCACTAGGTAAAACCGTTTCCGGAATTATTGCTTTAACCTGTGCCAACTGATTTATCGTGTTAATTCCTTTAAGTCCCAAATGGTCAGATTCC
>JBBPYO010000597.1:0-2278 GCA_038199845.1 Flavobacteriales bacterium | reverse complement strand
GTGATAAATTAAATTGGAATACGATAACTAGTTAATTATGGAAGATAGATTAAGATTTATAGACCCACATGTGCATATGACCTCACGCACAACAGACGATTATGAAGCAATGGCAGCTGCAGGAATTGTGGCACTCATAGAGCCTTCGTTCTGGCTGGGTCAGGCACGCACACAGATAGGATCGTTTCAGGATTATTACAGCAGCCTGGTGGGCTGGGAACCTTTTCGCGCGAGCCAGTTCGGTATCAAGCATTATTGCACCATTGGCCTTAATTCTAAAGAAGCCAATAATGAAGCGCTCGCGGAACAGGTCATGGAACTGTTGCCGCTTTACGTACATAAACAAAATGTGGTCGCCATTGGCGAAATAGGCTACGACGACCAAACCGAGGCGGAGGATAAATATTTCAGGATCCAACTTGAACTGGCCAAAGAACTCAATATGACCGTGCAGATTCATACTCCGCACCGCGATAAAAAAGCCGGCACACTTAAAAGCATGGAAGTTTGCCTGGAGCACGGCCTTGATCCTGGCAACGTGATCATAGACCACAACAATGAAGAAACTGTAAAAGATGTACTGGATCGCGGTTTTCTTGCCGCGTTTACCATTTATCCCAACACAAAAATGGGCAATGAACGCATGGTAGAAGTTGTCAAACAATACGGCAGCCATCACATCATCGTAGACAGCTCTGCCGACTGGGGTGTGAGCGATCCGCTGGCAGTGCCAAAAACCGCCGCTTTAATGCTTAAAAGAGGGATCTCACGTGAAGATGTGGTAAAAACCTGTTACCAAAATGCTCTTGATGCCTATGGAAAAAACGGCAAAATGAAAGAATCCGATTGGATGGATAAAAAGGGTGTAAATCAGACTGAGCTTTTTAATGATAACAGCGTGCTACGTGGTCAAAAACCAAAAGTAGACGATGATAAAATCGTTTAATGAACCCAACCTTACAAGGATACTTAATACTGGCCCGACCGGCCAACTTGCCCACCGCAGCCGCAGACATTGTAACTGGCGCGGCAGTAGCGGGTCTTTTTGCTGGTTTACCGCTTGAGCCACATATTTGGTCAGATTTTATAGCACTTGTTTTTGCTTCGGTTTTTCTGTATGCTGGTGGAGTGGTTTTCAATGATTTTTTTGACTATAAAATAGATCAGATAGAACGGCCAGAGCGGCCTATTCCAAGTGGGATTGTGAGTCTGAAATCAGCGGCAATTTATGGAACAGTGTTGATGGTTTTAGGCATTGGCCTGGCATTTTTTGCTGATCCGATCTCAGGAAGTATCGCACTGGTATTGACCCTTTCGATTCTAACTTATGACGCTTTTTCAAAAAATTATTCGTTTTTAGGTCCTTTAAATATGGGACTTTGCCGAAGTTTGAATCTTCTACTGGGCATGTCACTCCTCATTCAGTTTGACTATTGGCTGATCGCGCTTACGCCACTGGTGTATATAAGTGCGATAACCATGATTAGTCAGGGAGAAGTACACGGAAATAATAAAAATAACATCGCTTTTGCCGGTATCCTGTATATAATCGTGTTGTTAGGCATTGTACTTGCGGGCCTAAATTGGGATTTACCGATCTTACAGGCTTTGCCTTTTTTACTGGTATTTGCTTTTTTGATCTTTAAACCATTAATCAAAGCATATCGTCAAAATTCGCCCGAAAACATCAAAAAAGCAGTAAAAGCTGGTGTTATTTCGCTAATTGTAATGGATGCATGCATCGCAGTCGCTTTTTCATTCTGGTGGGTGGGATTGTTGATTTTGCTGTTATTACCGGTCTCTATTTTATTATCCAAAATGTTTGCGGTGACTTAAAAAGTATCCATTTTCCATTTATACTTTATTGAACCCCAAGAATTATAATTTTTAAATCATGCGCTTACCAAATAACAGGCATCTTACCTTTTGCACAAATATTTACGCAGGTGAAAACTGGGAAACCACATTTTCTGAACTTCAAAAATACCTGCCCGACATCAAGAAAGAATTGGCTCCAGAAGAGTGGTTTGGCCTTGGTCTGCGTCTGTCACATACCGCAAGCGAAGAACTTGGTCTGGGCAAAACGCTTACCGATTTTAAAAAATGGCTTGACGAGAACAAGATCTACGTTTTTACCATGAATGGTTTTCCCTACGGAAATTTTCATCAGGAACCTGTAAAAGATAATGTATACACGCCAGACTGGACCACAACAAAACGCTTGGATTATACCAAAAAACTGGCGCGCCAACTCGCGTTTTTACTCCCCAAAGGTGCT
>JBBPYO010000596.1:0-8641 GCA_038199845.1 Flavobacteriales bacterium | reverse complement strand
CTTAATTATCACTTTCCCTTCTCAATTCATCAGGATCCATTAGGCCGTTTCTCGGTTCTTTCTTTTCATCTTTACCTTCTGAGGCACGAATGCTATCCGTTCTTTGGATCAGACTGTCTACCTCATCGCGTTTTAATTCAAGTCGCGTGTTCACATCTTCCCAGATCTTTAAATACCGGTTAAAATACACCGAATAATACGCCACACTGCTCGCAAACTGCAGGCTGTCTATATCATATTTCTCATATATGAACGTATCGGGTTTTATTCCGGCATTTGAAAGTTGGCCGCGGCTAAAATCGCGTGCGGCATTTACAAGAGATACGTCGTAGAGAATATCCTTCAATTCCTCTTCTGGTATCAGATTATCTGGCTTTTCAGGTCTTTCCACGTTTTGACAGCAAGCAAAGAGCAGCACTATAAAAAAGATGTGGAAGATTTTTTTCATCGAACAAAAGTTAATCGCTGACCGTGAGGCTCATCGTAGACTTTAAAATTTTTGTAAGCCAACTTCCCATTAACAAACGTATGACTGATCCTGGATTTGAAGGTACTGCCTTCAAATGGAGACCATTTTGATTTGTAGAGTATATTATCTTTGGTCACCGTCCATGGGTTATTGAGGTCTACTAATACGAGATCTGCGTAATAACCTTCTTTTATAAAGCCCCGTTTTTCAATCTGAAAAAGAATGGCGGGATTGTGACACATTTTCTCCGCTATTTTTTCCAAAGAAATTTTACCTCTGTGATACATTTCAAGCATTGCCGGAAACGCGTGCTGTACCATTGGCCCACCGCTGGGCGCATCAAGATATTTATTTTTTTTCTCCTCGAGCGTGTGTGGGGCGTGATCTGTTGCAATAACATCTATACGGTCTTCCAAAAGGGCTTTCCAGAGACCTTCGCGGTCCTCATTAGTTTTTATTGCAGGATTCCACTTGATAAGTGTTCCCTTTTCCTGGTAATCGGCATCACTGAACCATAAATGGTGCACGCATACCTCAGCTGTAATTTTCTTATCTTTTAAGGGCTTTTTATGGTCAAAAAGCTTGGTTTCCTTAGCAGTGCTCAGGTGAAAAACATGCAACCGTGCACCGGTTTTTTTCGCTAGGGCAACAGCACGAGATGATGATATATAACAAGCCTCTGCGCTGCGAATGGCAGGGTGCAGGCTAATGGGAATATCCTCGCCATAGCGCTCTTTATAGATTTCCAGATTTGCTTTGATGGTCTCTTCATCTTCACAGTGCACAGAAATCAATAAATCTGTACTCTTGAAGATCTTTTCAAGAACCTGCTCATCATCCACTAACATATTTCCGGTAGAGCTGCCCAAAAACAGTTTCAGACCAGCCACTTTGAGAGGATCAAGTTTTTTGATCTCCTCTATATTATCATTGGTACCACCAAACATAAAAGAATAATTGGCATAACCAGCTTTTGCGGCCATGTCGAATTTTTCCTCCAGCTTTTCTATGGTGGTCGTCTGTGGGATGGTGTTTGGCATTTCTATAAACGAAGTGATTCCGCCGGCAACCGCCGCCATAGACTCACTTTTTATAGTCGCTTTATGGGTAAGTCCCGGCTCTCTAAAATGCACCTGATCATCGATAATACCAGGAAAAAGATGTTTTCCTTCAGCATCAAAAATCTGTACATCAGGACTTTTTGCACTTACCGTAGCGCTTACCTCTTTAATAATACCCCCTTCAATGTAAACATCACCGCGCATGATCTTGCCGCCGTTTACTATTTGTGCATCCTTTATAAGAATTTTTTCCATTGTAAATATTAAATCTCGTAATTGCTAAAAAAGCTTTTAAATTTCATTCCGAGTACGCCAAATACGGCCTCAGAGATAATGCCTGTACTCATTTTGCTCGTACCTCGTATACGATCTACAAAAATAACAGGTACTTCTTCAATTTTAAAACCCAACAAATGAGTTTTGAACTTCATTTCTATCTGAAAGGCATAGCCCACAAATTTTACTTTATCAAGATTGATCTTTTCCAAGACTTCCCTTCTGTAACAGATAAATCCGGCTGTGGTGTCACAAATTTCCATGCCCGTGACAAAGCGTACATATTTTGATGCAATATAAGATAACAAAACGCGCCCCATAGGCCAATTTACAACGTTAACACCGGTTTTATATCGCGAACCTATTGCGAGGTCTGCCCCATTTTTTACACAGGCGTTGTATAGTCTTATCAAGTCGTTAGGAGCATGTGAAAAGTCTGCGTCCATCTCAAAAATAAACGTATACGGTCTGGCAAGTGCCCATTTAAAACCAGCTATATACGCTGTTCCCAACCCACTTTTACCTTTTCTGCATAAGAGATGCAGACGGCCGGCAAACTCGTCCTGCATATTAGCCACGAGCGCTGCGGTGCCATCTGGAGAGTTGTCATCTACCACCAGAATATCAAAACTGCGCTGCTGCGCAAACACGTTGCGCACCAGTTTCTCAATATTTTCTGACTCGTTGTAAGTGGGTACAATGACGAGACGCTTGGTCATCAACATTTTTATTTGCGGCAAATGTACTTATTTTGATTTTTACTTCTTTGCCAAGTTTTGCATTTACTGCCGTATTTATAGTAATTTTGCGGCATCTAGCCCTAATTCTTTGGAAGCGATTACCCGAAATATTATTACACAAGACTGGTTCACGATCATCCTGGTGGTCTGTATGGCACTGCTGGCCACGACCCGTTTTATCTATGAGCGACGGTTCTTCAATTTTATAGGAGTTATAGGCAACGATAAATATTTGAAAAAAAGTGGTAAAGATAGATTTCAAGATCCATTTAACCTGATGCTTTTTACGGTTCAATTGCTTTCCATAACTGCATTTATCTATCTTATCTTGACACGGTTTGATCTCACGCCAGCGTTGAGCGCGCAGATTTTATTCATACGGGTTATTATATGCTACGGCCTTTTTATTGGTGTAAAATTCTTGTTAGAACGCATTGTTGCAGTACTTTTTAACGGCGAGGAAGTGTTGAGGCCATACCATTATAACAAACTTGTGTTCCGTAATTTCTTGGGAATGCTGCTGCTTCCCATAAATGCACTTTTTGCATATAACTTTATTTTTAGTAAAAATTTAGTGATAGGAATTTTGATTTTTTTCTTTATTCTCAATGCTTTCAGCACAATAAACAGTATTAGGAATTATGAAAAGTTAATAATCAATAATTTATTTTATTTTATTTTGTACCTTTGCGCCCTCGAAATCGCCCCCTATTTGATTTTGTACAAGCTGCTTAGCACATATATTCTGCGATAAAAAAAAACATGTTTATGAAGGTAAAGACAATTTTGGTATCTCAACCAGAACCTAAGATTGAGAACTCCCCTTATTTTGATTTACAAGAAAAAAAACGCGTTAAAATTGATTTCGTTCCTTTCATTCATGTGGAAGGTCTGTCAGGCAAAGAAGTGCGCCATCAGAAGGTTGACCTAAAAGATTACACGGCCATCATTTTAACCAGTCGCAATGCTGTTGATCACTTTTTTAGGATTGCTGAAGAAATGCGTTTTAAAGTTCCTGATAGTCTAAAATATTTCTGCCAGAGCGAGGCTGTTGCCTATTATCTGCAGAAATATGTGGTTTACCGCAAGCGGAAAATATATGTCGGCAAACGCACTTTTGCTGAGATGGCTCCCATTCTTAAGAAATATAAAAACGAGAAGTTTTTATTGCCTTCTTCAGATGTTTTAAAACAAGAGATTCCTGATACACTTGACGAATTGAAGATCAATTACAAGCAATCTACCTTTTACCGTACCGTAGTAAGTGATTTATCGCACTTAAAGGATGTTACTTATGATATTCTGGTATTTTTTAGCCCTAGCGGAATAAAATCTTTATTTGAAAACTTCCCAGATTTCAAACAAAATGACACCCGTATCGCGGTTTTTGGAAATTCTACAATTGACGCTGCAGATGAAGCCGGACTCAAAATAAATATCAAAGCACCTACGCCGGAAACGCCCTCCATGACCATGGCACTCGAAAAATATATTGACGAAATCAATAACAAAAAGTAATTCTGAATCTTTTTTTTAGACTGAAAAACGGTCAAAACGCATAAAAAACGCCCCAAATCGGGGCGTTTTTTAGGTTAAATAGGCAGTTTTTACGTTTAAAAATAAGGTATTATCCTAACGGTGGTTGACCGTTCATGATATCCTCATTTGCGTATTTTTCAAACTTTTTAAAGTTTTCCTTAAAGGCAGCTGCTAACTTCTGAGCTGTCCTATAATAACCTTCATCGTTATTCCAGGTTTGTCTGGGGCTCAGCACATCATCTGGCACACCCGGACAAGTTCTGGGCTGCGCCACTCCAAAAACGGAATGAATATGGTAGTTCTCTTCATTATAATCGCCAAGATCGCCGCGCATGGCAGCATGAATCATCGCACGTGTATATTTTAATTTCATCCGTTTGCCCACACCGTAGGCGCCGCCGGTCCAGCCGGTATTGATAAGCCAGACATTTACGCCAGCTTCCTTCATTTTTGCAATGAGCATCTCAGCATATTCAGTAGGATGCAACGGCATGAATGGCGCTCCAAAACAAGCCGAGAATGATGGTAACGGTTCATCTACACCAGCTTCGGTACCAGCAACTTTTGCGGTATAACCGCTTATAAAATGGTACGCTGCCTGGCCTGGAGTTAATTTTGAAATGGGAGGCAACACGCCAAAAGCATCGGCAGTCAAGTAGAAGATGTTTTTCGGATTTTTACCCACCGAAGGGGTTTTAATATTGTCTATAAAATCAATGGGATAGCTAACCCGGGTATTTGGCGTTATTGAAATATCTGAAAAATCAACCTCTCCTTTGCTATCTAAAACCACATTTTCAAGAAGCGCGCCTTTTTGAATGGCATTAAAAATATCAGGTTCTTCTTCTTTTGAAAGATTGATCACTTTTGCGTAACAACCGCCCTCAAAGTTGAAAATCGTATTATCTGGCGCCCAACCGTGCTCATCATCGCCTATGAGTTGGCGGTGTGGATCTGCAGATAGAGTCGTTTTTCCGGTTCCTGAAAGCCCGAAGAAAATTGCGGTTTCTCCATTCTCTCCCACATTTGCCGAACAGTGCATGGGCAACGTATTTTTTTCGGTGGGAAGGATAAAATTCAATGCAGAAAAGATTCCTTTTTTAATTTCACCGGTATAACCCGTTCCTCCAATTAAGATTGTTTTTTGGCTAAAATTGAGAATGGCAAAATTCTCTTGCCGGGTGCCATCAAGTTCAGGATTTGCCTTAAAACCGGGAGCGTTGATAATGAGCCAGTCTTCTTTAAATGAATCCAATTCCTTTTCGGTGGGACGCAGAAACATATTGTAGGCAAAAAGATTTGACCATGGATATTCAGTGATTACCCGGATGCCCATTTTGTAATTTTTTTCCGCGCAAGCGAAAGCATCCCGAACATATATTTCCCGATCTGAGAGATACGTGGTCATTTTAGTACGTAAGCGATCAAATTTTTCGGTGTCAAAGGGAATGTTTATCGCTCCCCACCATACTTTTTCACGGGTTTTATCATCTATTACAATAAAACGATCTTTGGGCGATCTGCCTGTAAACTTTCCCGTATCAACGGCCAACGCACCGGAGGAAGTTTCGCGACCCATGCCTTTTTCTAAAGTAAGGCTATGCAGTTCTTGTGGACTTAGTTGATAATATACTTTTGCTTTTTCAATACCATAATTCTTTAACGAAATCGTTTTCGTAATTGGGGCGTTAGTTGCCATAATTATCTATTTTAATAAGGTTTATAGGGGATAAAAGTAGCGCTATTAAATTATAAAAAATCTTAAAAAACCTATATTTCAAGCATTTAACGCTTTATGAATGTATATAGCAAGATTCCCCAAGAAATGATAAGCAATGTGCCGCCCAGCGGGGTAAAAAGTGCAATACTGGTAAAATCTATTTTTGTGGCCTCTTGGGTAGCAAGTAAATATATGGATCCAGAAAACATAAAAACGCCAATAAGCAGCAGATAGAATAGGATTTTTTTGCGTTTTTCAGAACAGGACAGCATTCCGCCCAGCAATAATAGAAGTAAAGCATGATACATTTGATAGCGTACGCCAGTTTCAAAGGAAGCGATGGCGCTCGCATTTACCAGTTTTTGTAACCCGTGCGCGCCAAAGGCACCCAGCAGCACCGCGGTGCCGCCAAAAATACTTCCTAAAATGAGCAATTTCCTATTCATATTCTCTTCTTATTGGCCATTGCTTTTGCTAACTTCGTCGAGGGCCATTACAAAAATACAATACCTACTCATGAGAAACATATTAATTATAGGAACTGGGAAATCTACCTCTCAACTGGTAGATTATCTACTGGAGCACGCCGAAAACGAAGAGCTACAGATCACTCTTGCCGATAAATCATTGGAACTGACCGAGAAACTTGCCGGTAACCACCCACGTGCCAAGGCGATTGCGCTTGATATTTTTCACGAATTACAACTCGAAAAATGTATTGCAAATGCTGATCTTGTCATAAGCATGCTCCCAGCCAGATTTCACATTAAAGTGGCCGAAAACTGCTTAAAATTGGGTAAAAATCTAATTACCGCCTCTTATGTTAGCGACGAGATGCAAAAGCTGGATGAAGCCGTAAAGGAAAAAGGACTCGTATTTATGAACGAAATAGGCCTTGATCCCGGCATTGACCACATGAGCGCGATGCAGGTCATAGACCGCATACGCGATAAAGGTGGTAAAATCCTACTTTTTGAATCTTTTACAGGTGGGCTTGTTTCTCTGGAAAGTGATACGAATCTTTGGAATTACAAATTTACCTGGAATCCGCGCAACGTCGTACTTGCGGGACAAGGTGGCGCTGCCGAATTTATTCAGGAAGGTACTTATAAATATATCCCATACCAGCGTTTGTTCCGTAGAACGGAATTTCTGGATGTGGAAGGTTACGGAAGATTTGAAGGCTATGCCAATAGAAATTCGCTGAAATACCGTGAGATTTATGGTCTTCAGGATGTTCTCACTCTTTATAGAGGCACCATTCGCCGCGTGGGATTCTCCCGCGCATGGAATGTTTTTGTGCAACTGGGCATGACCGATGACACCTATCCTTTACAGAATACCGAAAGCATGAGCTATCGCGAATACACAAATCTCTTCCTACCCTATTCGCCAACAGATTCGGTAGAGCTGAAGCTTCGACACAACTTAAAAATAGAACAAGATGATCTGCTGTGGGACAAACTACTGGAACTGGACTTGTTCAATTCTGAAAAAAAGATACAGCTGAAAAAAGCAACCCCGGCAGAATGCCTACAAAAAATCCTGGAAGACGAATGGTCCCTAGCGCCAGAGGATAAAGATTTGATCGTGATGTATCATAAATTTGGTTACGAGATCGACGGTCAAAAAAAGCAAATAGACGCTACTATGGTGATTGAAGGGAAAAACGAGATTAATACCGCAATGGCCAAAACCGTAGGGCTTCCTGTTGGTATCGCCGCTCTAAAAATACTTAACAAGAAAATTACTGAACCTGGCGTTCAGATCCCTATAAAACGTGAGGTTTATGCACCTATTTTGAAGGAACTTGAAACGTACGGAATTGTTTTTAAGGAATATGAAAAACCTTATCTGGGCTACAATCCTGATAGTTTAAATAGCTAATAATTTTAGAGATTAATTCAACTGAATTTTTTGTGATTTCCGATATTTTGAGAACCGTAATGTTGTCTAAATTTTGGCGAATATCTCAAAAATTAATACTTGGTCATAACCCCAATATCGGTAGCTATCGGAAGAAAATCACTTTCAATAGATCTTAAATAAGCTTCAATTTTCAACCACGAATTGCAAAAACGATTATATTTTACCTAATTTCACTACATTTAGCTTGAAAATTGAAAGAAAATGAAAATTGTCAATGAAGCTATAAATATTGATGGGATCGACAAGATTATCCTGCGAGAACTCATGGAAGACGCGCGCAGACCCATTTTAGAAATTGCCCGAAAAGTCGGTATTTCTGGCGCAGCGATACACCAGCGCCTACGTAAATTGGAAAATTCTGGTCTTATAAGTGGTTCGCGACTAATATTAGATCCTAAAATTTTAGGATATACCACAACCGCATTTGTCGGGATTTACTTGGATCGTGCGATGAGCAATCCGCGTGCGGTCAAGCAGCTTGAGGAAATCCCCGAAGTACTGGAATGTCATTATACCACTGGAAACTGGTCCGTTTTTATTAAAATTTTATGCAAAAACAATGAGCATCTTATGCATTTGCTTAACAAAAAAATCCAGGCCATTGAAGGCGTTTCCAGAACAGAAACTTTTATTTCGCTCAATCAACAAATTGAACGGCAGATTAAGGTTTAACAAACAAAGCAGATTTATTTCATTTAAGGAAATCCGTCCTACAATTCCATTTTTTGCCTTTTTAGATCAAAAATCGCCCCAAAATGCCCAAAAATTACGCTTCAACACTTTCTTTTTTATTGCTCTGTGGTCTCGTATATTTCACGTTTTTCACTTTTAAACCACAGTTTGTATCGCATAAAGATGTTCCCGAAACCGAATTTTCAATCGAACGGGCGCTTGCCCATCTCAAGAT
>JBBPYO010000595.1:0-16350 GCA_038199845.1 Flavobacteriales bacterium | reverse complement strand
TCAAGAACCTAATTCTCTAATTTTGATAATTCGCCGGTTTCTTTGATTAAATAATTTTCCAGATACTTTTGTCTGAAATGGTTCAGCTCTGTGACAGAAAGCAGACTATTTCTATTGAATTCAGGATTCTCAGCCTTAATCATCCCATAAATGGATTCCCTAAGATTTGTTGCGGCTATTTTCTCTGAAATCGGAAACTCGGATTGTGATATATTGCTTTTAAAGGTTTCCATTGTAATCGATTTATAAATCCGTTTATTATCCTATCCAAAATTCGCGTTTCAAGATAGCTCAATACATAAATCCCGTTTTGACAGAATTTCAGGATTAAACAAGTTGACGATTACTTTTAATCCCTACCGGAAAAAAATGTAATCGCCAACTATTCCGTTAAAGATTAAGATCAGAATCGCCTATTTTTCCTTAGAAAATTCAAATATCTAAGCTAATATCTGGATTGAGGCCGGCTTTTTTTTTTATTATCCTAATTTGTTTGCGATAGGATCATTTATTAATAAAATATAGACCCATTAATTGAATCTATATATGCTCTAAATGACAAAAAACCAGATTTACTGCTAATTTATTCCTTGTTATCATGCATCGCCAATAGGGGAACATCAGTAAATCTGCCTAATTGTTTAACCATTGGATCTGAGAATACACTGCTAAAAAAGAAATGTTTTTTATTGACAAAAGTGATCATTTCGCTCTCACGGCTCTGAACAAAACAGCGAACCCCAGTTACCACAGGTACGTGATAGAGGCTGTGGTGACTATAGGAAACATTTGAAAATGAGCTTTCCAGTTGTTCTTTTTTCTTCTGCTGCTTGGCGGTCAAAGGCTCACCTTTACTTATATATAAAATACGGATGGGTGCATTAATAAGTTTTGAGAAATCCGCCAGAAAGTTCAAATCTTCTTCCTTATAGCGCGTTCTAAATCCGGTAGGAAAAACAATCTCGTTAATGGATTTAAATTTCACATCAACCGGAATGGCCAGCACAGGACAGCTGCGTATGGTCTCCATGACACTTACGGTTACACTACCAAAATTCGGATTGTGATGCTCGTTTTGGCTACGGGTGCCCATTAGAATCAAATCTGTATTATCTTTTTTAACCGTATCTCTAATTATATCGAGAAAAGGGCCGAAATGTGTTGAAAATCGAATATCGTGGTTCGAGCTGGATTCAAGAGATCCTACAACTTCCTTCAGTTTCTCCATATTTGATTCTGCGACCAGACGGTGCTTCTCATATTCCTTATCTTCAGGTTTTGGAATCATTAAATTTTCCGCAGCATAGCCGCCTAGATAATAAATGTGCAGGATATGAAATTCACAGGCTTCATTGCGATAAATATCTAAACCATAGCGTAAAGCATTCAAGGAATCCTGAGAGAAATCGGTAGGTAATAAAATTCTTTTTTTCATAGTAGGTATTTTCAAATGGTCATGGAAACCACCGTGGTTTTAGGTTTTTTACGTTGCAACCTTAGCGTTAAACAAAGGCGAACAAGATAAGGTATTCTTTATTCATGATATGGCGATGTAAAATAAACAATTCCCTGTGGTCTACAAAATGATAATAGTCATATAATCTTTATGTATCTCCGTTGTCCGTCTTAAAAATTATTTTCAGCGATACTGAACTGTCTGTTCATTTCTACAGGAAGCGACCCGCCATAAAAACGACCTTAAATCTATAAAAATGATCGAAAAGAAAGAACTAATTTGGTGGAGAGATGAAATAACTGAAAGATAAATTATATGAAAATATCAGATCTAAAATGGACCTTTAAACCTAAAAACCGATCAAAACTGGCCATATTTGATGAAAACGAATTTCGCGTTAGGGATTGAAGTAGAAATCCTTTTTGCGAGGAACGCGCAAAAAGATTGTAGCGCAAAGCCCGGCCCGCAGGGAAACGCCAAAATATGATTAAATGATCGAAAACAGTTAGGAAGTCAATAAAACCCTATAGATTTTCGGTAAGGATAACATTCTTATTATGATACTTAACCGATATTCCATAATTCAGTGTCAAAAAACAGTCAATAAATGACGATTATTAGGCGTTTTTACCTGATTTTATTGTTGAATCAAAAAACCAATTTATCTTGCGGAATAAGAAAGACAAAATATTTACAATGCTCAATTTCAAGAACTTCTACGATGTAAAAAAATGAATTATATAGAATGATTTATATTTACTTCTGAAGGCCTCGCATTTATTTTATCTGAAACTTCGGAACTTTACCTTTCCAAACTTCACGTATTTCCACATATTTCAACACCATTTTCAGTTGAAAAAAGAAACGCACTACTTTGGCTAACCGTGATGCAAAACCTAAATTTGACTAAACTTCAATTTATGAAAACAGCCTTCTTCAGCACTAAAACATACGATCAGGAATATTTTGAAAAGTGCAATCAGGATAACCTTCACGAACTTAATTTTTTTGAAACTTCATTAAATGAACATACCGCTTCATTGAGCAGCGGTTTTGATGCGGTTTGCGTTTTTGTTAACGATACGCTTGATGAACAGACAATCGAAAAGCTATCTGAAAACGGTATAAAACTAATCGCACTGCGTTGTGCCGGTTTTAATAATGTTGACCTTAAAGCAGCTGCGGCAAATAATATTAAAATCGTGCGCGTACCTGCATATTCGCCTCAGGCAGTTGCAGAGCACGCCGTTGCTTTAATTTTGACTTTAAATCGCAAGACCCATAAAGCCTATAACCGAGTCCGAGAGAATAATTTTTCTTTGGAAAGATTGGTTGGTTTTAACCTGTACGGCAAGACTGTGGGTATTATTGGAACTGGAATAATAGGAATTGCTTTTGCAAAAATTATGCTGGGCTTCGGCTGCAAAGTTATCGCTTATGATATAAAACCATCCGACGAATTAAAAGATCTTGGCGTTGCTTACGAGGATCTTGATCAAATTTTATCAAAGTCAGACATCATCTCCTTGCATTGCCCACTCAATGATGAAACGCACCATCTTCTAGATGTGGAAGCTTTTGAAAAAATGAAAACCGGAGCGATGTTGATCAATACAGGGCGCGGGGCCTTAATTGATACTTCTGCGGTTGTAAATGCACTAAAAAATGAAAAACTGGGCTATTTAGGTATTGACGTTTATGAGCAAGAATCTGGTCTGTTTTTTAAAGATCATTCTGAAACTGTAAATAAAGATGACGATTTTTTAAAACTTTTATCTTTCCCAAATGTTCTTATAACAGGACATCAGGGATTTTTTACTAAAGAAGCTTTAGAACAAATCGCCACGGTAACTTTAGAGAATTTGACCGATTTTGAGCAAGGAAATGATTTAAAAAATGAGGTTAAAAACGGAAAATAGTTTTTCGTTTAAGCTATACTTTAAAAATTAATTTCGTTCAATGTCTTCATTAAAAAAAACACCTTTAAAATCAAAACTTCATCCGCGTAACCGCAACCGGGAACCTTATGATTTGAAAGCAATGGTGAACGCGGTGCCTGAATTGAAAAATCACATAAAACCTAATAAATACGGAGTAGAATCAATTGATTTTGCAAACCCTATTTCGGTTAAGCTGCTCAACAAAGCTTTAATGCATCAATATTATGGAATAAAAAAGTGGAATTTTCCAGATGAGAATCTTTGTCCACCTATTCCAGGTAGAGCAGATTATTTACACAATTTAGCCGATTTGCTGACGGAAAATAACAATAACAAAATACCACAAGGAAGTCAAATTACGGGACTGGACATTGGTACTGGAGCCAGTTGCATTTATCCTATTCTTGGCGTAGTAGAATATAACTGGAACTTTATTGCAACCGATATTGATTCTAATTCTTTAGCTTCAGCAAAAAAAATAATTGACATAAATGAGTCTTTAAACGGAAAGATCGAATTGCGTTTACAGAATAATCCAAAGTGTATTTTTGAAGGTATTTTCAATTCCGGAGAAAAAATTGATTTTACCTTGAGCAATCCGCCCTTTCATGCTTCACGTGAAATGGCTTTAAAAGGAACACGTAGGAAAACGAAAAACCTCTCAGGAAATAAAGATTCCAATCCTGAATTGAATTTCGCCGGTGTGCGTAACGAACTTATAACAGCCGGTGGAGAAGTAAAATTTATCAAAACGATGATCAGAGAAAGCACCAAGTATGCGGAACAGTGTGGGTGGTTTACAACTTTGGTCTCTAAACAAGATAATTTAAAAGAGATTTATAAATTTTTGAACAAAGCAGAAGTCAAAGATTTAAAAACTATTGCTATGGGAACCGGTAATAAGTCGAGTCGTATTGTGGCGTGGACGTTTCAAGCTTAAATATTCTATATATTTCTTTGGTAGTCTAATTTTCAAAAACTGAGAACTGTATTAATTATAATAATCAGTTTGATCACCTTAAAATGTTTAGTTTTAGTATTATTTGATAGAATAGTTTTATGAATAAAAATCAAGAAGTTGAGGAAGCTAATTTCTCCGGAAATATGAAGAATTTTTCTTTGCCCTTAATTCGTAAGGATCAGATTCCATTTGCAATTTTGAAAACCAAAAAACCCCGCGACAAATCTATTGTAATGGCTGCGGATGTTGGCGGAACGAAAACCAATTTGGCTCTTTTTCAAATCGATAATGGAACTTTAACTCTTTTAAAAGAGAAGTCCTATCGTACTAAAATGTTCAAATCGTTTATAGAAATGGTTCATGATTTCCATGATGGTGATTCTCCTTCCATAAATGGAACATGTCTGGGAGTTGCAGGTCCCGTGCACCATGGTAAAGTAAAAGGAACCAATTTTCCATGGGAAATCGATAAGGAAGAGATTCATAAGGAACTCAATATCCCTTTCGTTTCCGTGATAAACGATATGGAAGCCAACGCTTATGGACTAGCGGCACTTAACGAAAATGATTTTGACACGTTAAGAAATGGTTCTAACATACCGGGAAATGCCGTTTTGATTTCGCCAGGAACGGGCCTTGGAGAAGCAGGTCTTTTCTGGGACGGTTCGCATTATCATCCCTTTGCTTCGGAAGGTGGTCACTGTGATTTTAGTCCGAGAAACGAATTAGACATAGAATTTTTGAGCTTTTTGCAGAAAAAATACGGGCATGTCAGTTGGGAGCGATTGATATCTGGACCTGGGATTTTAGATATTTATACGTTACTTAGAAGTCTAAGCGGTAAACAGGAACCACAATGGTTACAAGAGAAATTAAAAAAAGGAGATCCTTCAATTGTAATTACCGAAACCGCTCTTGACGGAAAAGATCCAGTCTGTAAAGAGACCTTAGAAGTTTTCATTCGATTTTTAGCCATTGAGGCTGCACAGCTTGCGTTGAAATTTAAAGCAACAGGAGGAATTTATATTGGTGGAGGAATAATGCCAAATATTATAAACGGAATTAACCGCGAAGTTTTTTGCACTAATTTTATTGACGCAGGCCGTATGAAATCTCTTTTACAAATGGTTCCGATAAAAATAATATTAAACGAAAAAACAGCACTTCTAGGAGCTGCCTATTACGCGGCAATGTCTATAGAATAGAGAAAGAAGATAACAGATTCCCAAAGCCTACAAATAATTATAAAATGATTTTAAAGCGTATTGTACAAATTTTAGGCTTAATTGCCGCATTATGCGCTGTTATTCCAATGTTATCGATTAATATATGGTGGATTAATATTTTTGATTATCCTTTGATTGAGTTCAGTTTAATGACTTTATCAGTTCTTATACTTTATTTTTTTGTCTTTAATAAGGATTCAATCGTAGATTATATTTATGTAGGCGTACTTTCCATATTATTGATCTTTCAGCTTATAAAAATCGTTCCATATACCGCTTTGGGCGAAAAGCAATTGGGTGATTCGTCTAAAAATGCAGTAACGCGTATTAAAATATTTGAGTCTAATGTGCTTCAAAAAAACAACAAGGCTAAAAATCTTTTAGAACAGATCAAAAGCGACGATCCAGATATTCTACTTTTTACCGAAACCAGCAAGAGATGGCAGCGTACTATTGACTCTGGGATAAGGGCAGCATATAAATATAAAGTGCAGGTGCCTCAAGATAACACCTACGGAATGCTGCTGTATTCAAAATTTGAAATGAAAGATTCTGAAGTAAATTATCGTGTAGAAGGTGCTATTCCTTCGATTAATACACATATAATATTGCCAGATGGCACCGAAATACTTTTATATGCCATTCATCCCACGCCGCCAGATCCAGAGCACAAAAGTTCAAGCTCAGACCGTGGTCTTGAAATGATCAGGACCGCTTTAACGCTTATTGACGAGGAACGTCCCATTATTGTTATTGGCGACTTCAATGAAGTGGCATGGTCACAGAATGTCTCTCTTTTTCAGGAGATTTCGGGATTGCTGGATGTAAGAAAGGGACGTGGATTTTACAATACTTTTGATGCAAACCTCTTTTTTATGCGTTGGCCATTAGATCAGGTTTTTGCTTCAGAACATTTTCGACTGGATAATATTAAAGTTTGGGACTATATGGGTTCAGATCATTTTCCTTTTTCGGCTACTTTGACATACGAACCTATACGAGCAGCGGAACAGAAACCCCATCCGGTAAGCGAAAAAGTATTGCGATTACTCAAAAGGCATGTGGACGAAGAAGAATTAAAAGGGGAAAAACAAGAATAAAAAACCAGTCAAAAAACAGCTTTTTCAAGCTATTTTTGACCCAAAACTACCCATTTTCCACAATCCAAAAAGAGGACCAATTGCCAGAATTAAATAGCTGTATTGGATCGAAAAAAATTCTGGTAAATATCCCAAAAGCTGAATACTAACCACACTGACGCCAAAACCAATACAATTGACCAGCGTTAGTGCGCTGCCACGGTTTTCAGGAGTAGTATTTGCCGCAACCATTCTCGAGAACTGCGGACTATCTGCAACTACCGTGGCGCCCCAAAGCAGCATCAGGGCTAGAAAGTAAGGAGCAGGGAGCATAACCGCAATTGGGGAAATCAGACAACACAATCCCGAAAGTTTGAGCGATACACCAGCAACTTTTTTACTTCCTAATTTTATACTTAAATGGCCACCCGCAGCACAGGAAACAGCGCCAACGGCAATAATCAAAAATGACCAAAACGCCACGTTGAGATCTGTGGAATGCTGTCTGTTATAAAAATGGATAAAAACCGGTAAAAATGCCCAAAAGGCGTATAATTCCCACATGTGTCCAAAATAACCGTACGCAGCCTTCCTAAAGCCACTGTTCTTAAATAAAAGAGAAAATGCGTTCCATTTAAAAACCTGCCGCTTTTTCCGGAAAGGGCCATCTGGAATTAAAAAACCGACTAAAAAACCACCTAAAATGGCTAAAAAACTGGTAATTAAGGTGATTTTTATATAATCAAACTGCATTCCCAGACTATTTAAAAAATGTGGAAAAGCGGTTCCCAAAACGAGCGCGCCCACGAGATAGCCCAGCGTTTTTCCCAATCCTTTTTCATAATAATCTGCAGCGATCTTCATTCCCACAGGATAAATCCCGGCCAGAAAAAATCCCGTTAGAAACCGAAAGCTCAAAATAATAGTGAAATTATGGTCGGGCAGGAGCAGGCCAAAATTAGATGCGGCGGCTAGCAGCGCGCTGATCATAAATACGCGCGAAGGTGAAAACCGGTCTGCAATAAGCAAAAAAGCATAGACCAGTGTACCCAAAATAAAACCAAACTGCACCGCCGCAAGCGCATTAGACAAGACAGCGGGATCCTGCGCCTCCGGAATGGGAAGTTGTGGAATGCTAATATTGCCCACAAACCACAACGAGGTTCCAAGAAATTGAGAAAAGATCAGTAAAAAGGTTTTTGATCGCTTTCCCTGAAACCTCAAGGTTTAGGAATTTCAGCGACCAAAGCAATTTTATCACCGTTGGGACTTACCGCAAGGCGTGTGATCTGCTGCAAACCATCGGTTTCCAAAGTGGCGACTTTCACCCAACTAGCTTCGCCCATTGTATCATAAATAAAGAGTTGATTGCGGCTTCCTATGAGAATTTCGGTACTGTTCAGCCACACATAATCTTGAATACCTATGGGCAACGTACATATAAAATAACTCGTCAGGCCTTCGTCCACATCTAGCATGTAGATATCGAGGTCACCCGTTTCATTTATCAGCGAATAACTCATCGATTTACTGTCGGGAATCTTGCGGACGCCACGACCCACATTAGTAATGATCAAGCTGTCTTTTTGCGTCTTTAAATCCATAAAATACAGATTCATCCCGCTGGGATTAACCACTGCGGCAAGGATTTTTTCTGCGGAATAAAAATCAAAATAGCCCACTTTGGCAGCCGATATTAATTGAGTAGAATCAGTAGAAGAATATGTATACAATTGCTGAGTTCCATCCGCATCCAAGCGAACTGCGGCAATATTGGGGGAATCGGGAATGCGCGTGGGTGAAAATTCGGAACCCGAAGGTGTTTCCGTTAAAAAACTCGTAGTGTCCTTAGCGACATCGTAAATAGCAATATCAGTTTGCCCATCGCGGTCACGGGCGTACAATAACAAATTATTGTCATAAAAAGAAGGCTGATTATTGTAACCTTCATTTTGTGAGATATTTTTGCCATTAATCAATGAAATGTCCCGATTCTCCCGATGAACATCAAAAATAAAAACAGCACTTTTGGGTGGATTTTGGCCAAAAACAGGCAAAAACATAAATAAGAAAGGCCATAATTTCATCACATCTAATTTTTGTGGAAGTTATAAAAATGTTACCTATACAATGTGTTTTTTGTGGTACAAATAATAGTTGGTGGACAGTATGTGACAATTTAGGTTCTCCACTCAATATTGAAAAAATTAATTTTCTTTCTTGTTATTCTTTAAAGATTTCCATCATTTCAATAAAGTTTCTAGTGTTTTCTTATATAGAACACACTTCTTTGAAAATTTTTAACAAGAATTTTGAAAACATTTGGTTTTCTTTATTAAAACTTTATATTTGTAAGCGTAGTATTTACATTTATTTATTATTAATAATAATTCAGGATAAAATAGTTGGTAATACGTTAGTAAATAAGACTAATTATCAAAATTGATAAGAAAAACACTAAATTTTCAATGTGTTATTTAAAAGATTCACGCTGAAACTATATCGATTGATTTTCAATCCATATAGTAGCAAAACCAAGAGCGTTGTTTAATTATGAAAGCTATCCCACAGAAATGAATGAAGAAAGATCAATGAAACGTACTTTCTACAACACATACTAAAACATATTTTTAAATATGAATATAAAACTAGGAGTGAGCACATGGTTATGGAGCTCTCCTTTTACCACAGAAACCATAAAATTATTTCCCAAAATTAAAGAGATGGGCTATGATGTGGTCGAAATACCTGTGGAGGATCCTGCATTGATAAATGTTAAAAAGGTAAAAGAAGCTTTAGATAATAATGGATTGGAGGCAACTATTTGCGGTGCTTTTGGCTCAAGTAGAGATTTTACAAATGATGATTCTTCCTACCATAAAGAAAGTTTTCAGTATATCGCATCCTGCTTTAATATTTGTAATGCTTTAGGGGTACGTTTTTTTGCAGGTCCCATGTATTCCGCTGTTGGCAAAGCAAGATTGGTTTCGCCTGAACAAAAGAAAAAAGAATGGGAGCGAGCGGTAACCAATCTTCAAAAAGTTTGCGAACTGGCGGATGAAAAAGGGTTGAAAATCGCTTTGGAGCCACTTAACAGGTTTGAGTCTGATCTGGTAAATACCACCGAAGATGTTATGCGTCTTATAAACGATATTAACCACCCTGCGGCAAAGATATTGTTAGATGGATTTCATATGAATATTGAAGAACCAGACATCACAAAGGCAATTATGCTTGCGGGAGATAAACTCATTCACATGCAGGTTTCGGAGAATTACAGGGGTACTCCTGGCACGGGTCAGACCAGATGGGACGATTATAAGCAGGGCCTGAAAGCTATAAATTATAATGGCGTGGTTGCGATAGAAAGTTTTACACCAAAAATTAAAGAGTTGGCCGGTGCAGTATGTATATGGAAACCGCTTGCATCGAGTCAGGATAATTTTGCACGCGAGGGTTTCAAATTTCTAAAAGAATGGGCCAGTGATACAGATAATACATAGAGTGTAATATTTGCCCAAATAAGCTTTTCTTCAATTTATTATGAAATCACTTTAAAATTTTAATGTTTAGAATTATGAATAATAAAAAAATCAATATAGCGCTTGTAGGATTAGGTTTTGGCGCTGAATTTATCCCTATTTATCAAAAACATCCGAATGCAAAAATGTATGCTATTTGTCAACGCACGCAAAGTAAAGTAGATGAAGTAGGCAATGCTTTTGGAATTGAAAAAAGATATACTGATTTTAATGAGTTGCTAAAAGATCCAAATGTTGATGCGGTTCATATTAACACGCCCATTAACAACCATGCGGCCCAGTCTTTAGCCGCTCTGCGTGCAGGAAAGCATGTGGCATGTACCGTCCCTATGGCAACTACTGTTGAAGAGTGTGAACAAATTGTAAAAGCAGTAGAAGAAACTGGGCTGACCTATATGATGATGGAAACCGTCGTTTATAGCCGTGAGTTTCTTTTTGTCAAAGAACTTTATGAGCAGGGGGAATTAGGAAAGATTCAGTTTCTTAGAGCTTCCCATCAACAAGAAATGGGAGGATGGCCAGGATATTGGGAAGGATTGCCTCCTATGTATTACGCCACCCATTGTGTTGGGCCCGTACTGGCCTTGGTAAAAGCAGAAGCTGCATATGTTTCTTGTTTTGGCTCTGGAAGAATTGATGAAGAACTGATTCCTAAATACGGCTCTCCTTTTGCCATAGAGACCTGCCACATAAAATACAAGGATTCTGATCTTTCCGCTGAAGTGACGCGCTCGCTTTTTAATACTGCCCGTCAATATCGTGAAAGTTTTGATGTTTACGGATCGAAAAAATCTTTTGAATGGACCCAAATTGAAGGTGAGGATAGTGTAATTCATACTGGAGAAGATCCGGCTCGGGTCAGCATACCTGATTATGCCCATTTATTGCCGGAAGAGATTCAAAGTTTTACCCAAGCAGGCGTTTATGATTCAGATGATAATCAGCATTTATCCTTTATTCAAGGTGCCGGTCACGGTGGGTCGCACCCGCATTTGGTGCATGAATTTTTAAGTGCACTCGTGAACGGGCGCCAACCCTATCCCAATGCAACACAGGCTGCAAATATTACCTGCGTCGGTATTTTGGCACACGAATCTGCCATGAAAGGGGGAGAGATCATTCAGCTGCCAGATTTTACATTTTCTAAACATTAAATTATTCTTCATGAAAAAAATAATAAAAAGTAACGCGCTACTATTTTTTTTTATCTGTTCCCTCGTATTGATGGGATGTCAAAATAACAACCAAGAACAAATGAGACA
Source organism: Flavobacteriales bacterium (assembly GCA_038199845.1). Lineage (GTDB taxonomy): Bacteria > Bacteroidota > Bacteroidia > Flavobacteriales > Flavobacteriaceae > Leeuwenhoekiella. The sequence goes on along the minus strand of JBBPYO010000595.1, from coordinate 4,884 downwards.
TATTGTAATATTTAAGTATAAACCAACTGCGAGCGAGGCACAAATAGAAAAAGTGACCACAGCATTACGAGATTTAAAAGATAAGATCCCGGGGATCGTCTCTTTTGAGCACGGTATTAATAACAGTCCAGAAAATAAGAATATGGGTTTTAGCCATGTCTATTTATTTACCTTCAAAGACGCTGCTGCAAGAGATACCTATCTGCCGCACCCCGAACATAAAAAATTCGGCGCAATGCTTGGGGAGTTAAATATTCTCGAAGACGCCTTTGTGGTCGATTATGCACCTAACACCAAATAACCTTTAAACCTAACCTCAATGGATCAAAATATAAATAAAAACTTCCTTTTTTATGGAAGTTGTTTCGCCATAATTACCACCGCTTTTTCCTTCTCGATCAGGGCAGGGATTCTTCCACAATTGGGGGATGAATTCGGCCTCTCGGCCGAGCAACTGGGTTTTATCAACTCCATGTGGTTTTTGGGAATGCCAATTTCCATGATTATTGGTGGATTGGTCTATCATACTTTTGGACCTAAAAATATCATGGCGGTGGCTTTTGTCACTCATACCTTGGGGATTGTTTTAACCATCTATGCGGGTGGTTATACGGGATTGCTCATCTCCACACTTTTGATCGGTTTTGGTAATGGATGTACCGAAGCGGCCTGCAACCCAATGATCGCAGATATGTTTTCGGGAGTTAAAATGAATAAGATGCTCAACAGGTTCCATATGTGGTTTCCCGGAGGAATTTTCTTAGGAGCGCTTATATCAAATTTCATGACCAAATTCGGACTTTCTTGGGAAATCCAAATGTGGCTCATCATGATTCCCACAATAATTTACGCTTTCCTTTTCTTCGGAAAAACCTTTCCCAAACCAAAAGTGGAGGGTGCAACTTCCCTTTCTGAGAATTTCAAGGCCATGTTGAGTCCGCTTTATATATTCCTTTTCTTATGTATGGCACTTACCGCGATTTCAGAATTTGGACCAAACCAATGGGTAAGTATCGTTTTGAGTAACAGTGGCGCAGAACCCATGATAATTTTGGCATTGACCTCAGGGCTTATGGCAGTCGGAAGATATTTTGGTGGCCCCGTAGTGGGTAAATTGGGACAAACCGGTGTTTTACTTTGTGGTTCTGTGTTAGCAACCATAGGTATTTATATGTTCAGTATCTCAACAGGACCAATGGCCTATGTCGCCGCTGTCGTTTTTGCGATGGGCGTGTGTTATTTCTGGCCCGTCATGGTGGGTGCCGTGGCGCAGCGCATTCCCTTGAGCAGTGCTTTGGGAATGTCTGTTATTGGCGGTGTGGGTATGTTCTCGACCGCAATTTTCCAACCTATAATTGGCAGCTGGATTGACAGTTCCAGAGTTGAGAATATGGAAGAGGGATTAAAAGGAAGTGCTCTTGAGCTCGCTGCCGGTCAGGATACTTTGGAAAAAATGATAGTTTTTCCCGCAATATTGATCGTTCTGTTTATAATCCTGTTTTTTTGGCAGAAAAATTCCAAGGAAACAAAAGACATAGTTACCCATTGACGTCATTTTCATTCAATTAACCTGCGCCAACTTATAAAAGATTTGGGCCCTAATAAGGATTAAAACACTAAGTTATGAAATCATTCATCACAAGATTGGGGCTCATCGTCTTTTGCTCATTTTTTGCATTTGGCTGTAATGGATCAAATGATAAAAAAAATGATACGGCTCCCCGAAGATTAGAAATCCTTTTTCTGGGGCATGCCAGCGAACATCATAATAGCAGTAAATACGCTCCTATCTTAGCATCGGAATTTTCTAAAGATGGCATCAACATCTCTTATACTGAAGATATAAAAGATTTAAACACGCGCAATCTTGAGTTATATGATGGATTGATTATTTATGCCAACCATGATTCCATTCCCGAAAAAGAAGAAAAAGCACTTCTGGAGTATGTGAAATCTGGGCACGCTTTTATTCCCATACATTCGGCTAGTTTCTGTTTCCGTAATTCGCCTGATTATGTAGAAATGGTGGGTGGACAGTTTAAAAGTCATGAAACGGATACGTTTACCGCTAAAATCGTGAACAAAGTACATCCTATTATGAAAACTGTAAAAGAATTTTCAACTTGGGATGAAACCTATGTGCACCATAAATTAAGAGATGACCGCACTGTTCTGGAAGAAAGGGTAGAAGGGGAGCATCATGAGCCTTGGACGTGGGTTAAAAATTATGGAAAAGGCAGGGTTTTTTACACTGCTTTTGGCCATGATGAGCGTACCTGGGAGCAAGCAGAATTTCAAAACCTCATTAAGCAAGGTGTTTTATGGGCAGTTAACGATACCGTAAAAAAACAGTGGGAAGATTTTGAAAAGACAATGCCAGAATTGGTCTATACGGATATGGCTAATATTCCAAACTACGAAAAACGCGATCCCGCACCAAAATATCAAGAACCACTTTCTCCAAAGGAATCGAAAAAATTAATTCAAGTACCTGCCGGTTTTGAGTTGGAACTCTTTGCCTCTGAACCGGAAATCGTAAACCCAATTGCGATGGATTGGGATGAAAGAGGACGCCTTTGGGTTGTGGAAACCGTAGATTATCCGAACACCGTGCGTAACGATGGAGGAGTAGGCGATGACCGAATAAAAATTTGTGAAGACACCGATGGAGATGGAAAAGCCGATAAATTCACCATTTTTGCCGAAAATTTGAATATCCCAACTAGCTTTACATTCGCCAACGGAGGAATTATAATCTCCCAAGCGCCAGATTTTCTGTTTCTAAAAGACACCGATGGAGATGATAAGGCAGATGTAAAAAAAATCATGCTCAACGGTTGGGGAACTTTTGACACCCACGCGGGACCATCAAACCTTCAAATGGGTATGGATAATAAGATCTATGGCGTGGTTGGTTATTCGGGTTTTGAAGGGGATATCGCTGGAAAACCCTACAAATTTGGTCAGGCTGTTTATCGTTTTTCCCCAAACTTTACAGATTTTGAAGTGGTCACCAATACAAGTAACAATACGTGGGGACTTGGTTTTACTGAAGATAATAGCATTTTTGCCTCAACGGCAAACAATACGCATAGCGTTTTTGTGGGTATTCCCAATTCTGATTTTGACGGCGTGGAAGGTATTCCAGCACAGGGAAGCGAAAAAATTGACGGTCATTATGCCATGCATCCTATAACTACTCATGTACGTCAAGTAGATGTTTTTGGAGGATTTACTGCTGCTGCGGGACACAATTTCTACACGGCGCGTGATTATCCCTCTTCATATTGGAATCAAACCGCATTTGTTTGTGAACCTACAGGACATTTAGTGCATAGTGCCAAAATATCCAAAGAAGGTGCTGGATTCTCAGAAGCGGATGGTTGGAACTTATTTGCCGGTGCAGACGAATGGGTTTCACCTGTCGCTGCTAAGGTAGGCCCAGATGGAGCGGTCTGGGTATTGGATTGGTATAATTTTATTATACAGCATAATCCCACGCCTACGGAGGGAAATGGAGGATATAATGCCGACACAGGAGAGGGAAATGCTTACGTAAACCCACTTCGGGATAAATCTAGGGGCCGTGTGTGGCGTGTGGTCTGGAAAGAAGCTAAAGATTATGAGCCTATACAATTGAGCAAAGATGATCCAGATAAGTTGATAAAAGCGCTTTCAAATGACAATATGTTCTGGAGAACCACTGCCCAGCGTCTTTTGATAGAGCGTGATAAAAGGGACGTTCTTTCTGAACTCTATACGCTGGTCAATGATAAAAAGGTGGATAGCCTTGGTTTAAATCCTGGCGCACTTCATGCACTTTGGACGATTCATGGGCTTGGCGCGATTGGTACAGAAGAAAAAGCGAACACGATTTTAATGGAAGCTTTAGAGCATCCTTCCTACGCTGTTAGAAAAGCGGCCGTGCAGATGCTTCCTAAAAATGAAAATAGCTTAGCCGCTTTATTAAAAGCAGATTTAATGCATGACAATAACCCAAATGTTCAGTTGGAAGCCATTCTTTATATAGCAAAAAGTAAATTTTCATCAAATATAGGACTGTTACTGTACAGTCTCAGCAAAGAATCTGAAATCGTAAACGATCCCTTGTTATCCCGAGCGGTCTATAGTGCTTCCAGCAAACATAGTTCTGGTTTTCTCGCAGCTTTTAAAGATGATAACCCTGAAAAATACAATTCATCTAAAAAAATTAAAAAGGAAAAAGAGACCGATAAACCACAGGGTGATTTGTTTAAGGATATATCACTGGCCCAAGTATTTGCTGAAAATTATAAGGATAAACAATCCTCAGAAGAAAGCGAATCAAACCCAGATCTTACTCAAAAAAAGGCCACGATTATTAAAATAAAGACCATCAAAAATGAAATGAAGTACGACATTTCTGAGTTTGTGGTTAAAGCTGGACAACCCGTTGAAATCATTTTTGAAAACACAGATTTTATGCAGCATAATCTTGTAATTACAAAACAAGGTGAAAAAGATAAAGTAGGTATGGCGGCAGATAAATTGGCCGCAGATCCCAAAGGCGCAGCATTAAATTATGTTCCGGATATGCCTGAAGTACTTTTTTCAAGTCCTTTGCTAGATCCTGAGAAAACGGTTAAAATTAAATTTACAGCACCAGAAAATCCGGGGTTATATCCATTTATATGCACTTTCCCTGGGCATTGGCGTCTTATGCAGGGAACTATGAAGGTTACTCAATAAGTGTCCTGCACAATTTGATTTTTAAAAATAAATGGATAGTAATAATTGTTTCTTAAGAATGAATTGAAATATTGCTTTAATAATGATTAAGTAGGCATTAAAGTCAATTTTAAAAGAATAAAAAAAGGCAAAAAACCTTGAAAAACGACCGTTTTT
>JBBPYO010000594.1:0-3331 GCA_038199845.1 Flavobacteriales bacterium | reverse complement strand
AGCAAGTCCTACTCCGCCCCCCACGGTTTTCCCCTGAACGCGAGCAATGATAATCTTACCGCAGGTGCGCATGGCGAGAATTACTTTGGCAAATCCCATAAAAAAAGCTTTCCCATCAGATTGATTAGTAATGGCAATCAGTTCAGTAAAACTTGCTCCCGCGCAGAAAGTCCGGTTTCCCTCACTTTTTAGGACAATTACATTCACCATTTTATCGGCTCCTGCGGAAAGAATTTCCGCTTCCAGCTTAACAAGAATGGCAGTGGGCAGCGCGTTGTGTTCTGGTGTAAAAAAACTAATGGTGGCAATTCCGTTTTCTGTTTTGGTGGTGACGTGGGATTCTGGCATAATTGATTATTTCTATTATAGATTTCTAAAAAAAGCGGTTAATAGCCGATATTACCTTCCAAGTAGGTTTCTGGTGTCAATACTGACAACTCACTTTTTTTAAAGTCCTTTATATTTCTAGTCAGAATGATATTTATCGTTCCATTGTGAAGAGCAGAAAAATTTTGAAGGGCATCTTCAAAATCTTTGAATTTCGAATTAAGAGCGTTTAAAACAATTTCTTTCTTCATCTCCGTGATTTCAATGATGTTCAACAACTGTTTTATTTTTTCTACGATCAACTGATGCGTTGCTGTTTTTCGTAATAAATAATAAATATTACAGATGATAACCGGTGTTGTATACCCATTTAATTTTTTCTCCTCACAACGATTCAAGATTTCAGTTGCGAATTCTGAAAAGGGTTCTCTGTCAAAAAAGAAATCCAAGAGTACATCGGTGTCAATTAGAACGTTATCCATTATAAATATTTTTGATCTAACCGATCTCTCAGTTCTTTCTTGTAATCCATAGTTGCAGGCATTTTAAAAGATCCTCTTAATGATTGTATAATCGGATTTAATTTTTTAGAATTTGTCACTTTTTCCTCTTTCGTCAGCATCTTTAAATAGTTTTCGATAATGTTAGATAGACTCCGGTTCTTACCTCTAGCATATTCTTTTGCTTTTTTGATAATTTCTTGCTCTATCGTCAAGGTGAGTTTCGTATTCATTATTTTTACTTAATTATTAGTTCAAACAAAGATAGGTAATTATAAAAATATACGTGTGTTTTTTAATTTAACTACACGTTTCAATTCGCCTAAGGTTTCATTAAAATCGCTGTTTTAATCAATAAACATCTTAAATTTGTTCCATGACGAAAACGTTTGATAAAGATATAAAAAGCAACGCGCTTCTGGATTCACTCCCTGCGCACCTGAAGCAATTTATAAAACCTCAAAATTATGAGGATTATACATCGATAAATCAGGCGGTGTGGCGTTATGTGATGCGTAAAAATGTAGATTACCTAAGTAAAGTGGCACATAAAAGTTATCTCGACGGACTCCAAAAAACGGGGATTTCCATAGAAAGTATTCCCAATATGTACGGTATGAACCGTATTCTTAAGGAAATAGGTTGGGCAGCGGTTGCGGTGGACGGTTTTATTCCACCCAGCGCTTTTATGGAATTTCAAGCGTATAATATACTCGTCATCGCTTCAGATATTCGCCAGTTGGAACATATTGCCTATACTCCGGCGCCAGATATTATTCACGAGGGAGCGGGTCACGCTCCCATTATTGCTAATCCAGAATACGCCGAATATCTGCGTCGTTTTGGAGAAATTGGAAGTAAAGCGATTTCGTCTGCGCGGGATTATGATTTGTATGAAGCGGTGCGCAAGATTTCCATTTTAAAAGAGGCAGAAGGCATTCCGCAAGCGGAAATAAAGCAGGCCGAACAGGATCTGGAACATGTTCAAAATACCATGGGCGAACCCAGTGAAATGGCGCGCATCCGCAATCTACACTGGTGGACAGTAGAATACGGACTTATTGGTACTCCTGAAAATCCAAAAATTTACGGCGCCGGCTTGCTTTCTTCCATTGGCGAAAGCGCGTGGTGCATGACCGATAAAGTGGAGAAAATGCCCTATTCTATTGAAGCGGCAGACAAGGAATTTGATATTACCCAACCGCAACCACAACTTTATGTCACACCAGATTTCGCTTACCTCAGTGAAGTGCTGGAAGAATTCGCAAATACGATGGCACTGCGAACTGGCGGACCAGAAGGTCTCCAAAAACTCATCAATTCCAAAGGTTTGGGAAGTATAGAATTGAGTACGGGACTACAGATTTCTGGCCATTTTAGCGAGATAATTGTTTCTGATGAGCGTGTCGCATATTTACAAACCGTTGGTCCCACCGCACTTTCTTATCGCGAAAAAGAACTGGTGGGCCATAGCATTAAAAAACATCCCAATGGGTACGGTACCGTTCTGGGAAAACTTAAAGGTATCAATCTCTCTATTGAGGACATGAGTCCCAAAGATCTCAAAGCCTATAAAATTTACGAGGGAGAGCGCGTACAGTTGGAATTTGAAGCGGGGATCAAACTCGATGGAAAAATCATCACCGGAACCCGAAACCTGCAGGGCAAGATTATCCTCATAAGTTTTGAAGATTGTACGATAACTCTGGGCGAGCGCGTACTTTTTAAACCTGAATGGGGCAATTATGATATGGCGGTGGGCAAAAAAATCGTTTCCGCTTTTACGGGACCGGCAGATAATACTTCTTTTGACCGAATCACACACGAAGTTTCCAGCACGACCGTAAAGTCAAAACCTTCGGCCCAGCGGAATGAATTGGAAGAACTGTACCAATCAGTGCGCGATTATCGAGAAGGAAATACGGTAAAGTTTTCGCCGGAAGCCGTTTTTGAACTCTTGCAAAAAGCACATCCTAAAGATTGGCTACTTTCAGTGGAACTGTACGAAATCGCCAGCGAACGCGATAATCAGCATTTTGCAGAAGAAATTCATGCTTATCTAGAGAAAAAAATGGAAGAACGCCCAGAACTCAGCGAACTTATAACTGATGGAATTGAATTGATCGAAGCTAAGAGATCGGTGATTTAGGGTTAAAAATGGCTGATCTTGAGTGAAAAATGGTAATTTCTGATGCCATTATCTATTTTTATAAAAAAACTCTTATATATATTTGAACGGTATTGCCTGTTAGTTCTTAGATTCAGCCTAAGGGCCATGAAATGCACATTTAGTAGCTTACCTTTTATCTATTTATATTATACATCTGGATAACAAAAAAAAAGGCCGAGTTCCCGACCTTCTTTTTTAAGCTTTGTATATATTACGGACTACTTTTCAATAATTAGCTGTTTTTGATATTTAAATCCATTATCTGTTTGCGTACGCACTATATAATTGCCTGCTTGCAATTCGTGCAAATCCATTAAGTAGCCATTGTTGTTTT
>JBBPYO010000593.1:0-3492 GCA_038199845.1 Flavobacteriales bacterium | reverse complement strand
TCCCGCGGGCAACCACCTGATCATATCTGTGATATCCATATAATAACCGGTCACGCGTGCGGTAAAATCTTTTATGCGGAAGGAATTTCCTACTTCTGCCTGATAGGAAGTTTCGGGTTTTAGGTCTGCATTTCCGCTGTTTTCCCAATAGAGATCGTTGAACGTGGGAATCCTGAAATTCTTCGACGTATTAAAAGAGAGACCGTAAAAATCTGAAAACTGATATTGCGCTCCCGCGGAATATAAAAACGGACTCTCATACACCGAGGTCACTTCCTTGCGACCGGAAAGTTCGTAGATGAATTTGGTGCCCAGCGTCTGTTTAAAAAGAACACTTGCAGCGGCAATATTGCGCCGCTCTTCGGGAATGCTGCTGCCTTCGCCCTTATTGCTGTTATAGCTCAAAATGGCATTTATCTGCGCCTGCGAACCCAGATCATACCCGAGATCTAACTTGCCTACAAAAGTATTTACGCTTCCTTTGGAATAATTTTCAGTATAAATATTGGAGAAATATCTGTATTCTTCGGTCAGGAAGGCCACTTTTGCCAGACTTGTAAAACGCTTGTGCTTTCGCTCCCATTCCACAAGGCTGCGGGTATCTGTATTCTCGTATTTGGTGCGGACTTCTGTGGGAATTATGAGCGAGAAATTACGCCTTCCGTCAAAGAGATAATGGTAGAATCGCACGGTATTTTCAGGATCCAGCTTAAGGGCAAAATTTGCGTTTGCACTGTTATTATAAAACTGCCCGTTCAGGTTACTTCCAGAATTGGGATAGTCGTAATCATTATCAGATCCCGTGCGGTTCAATGTAACTGCCGTGCTTATTTTTTCGTTGGAATATTTCGTTTGAAAATTGGCTCCATACGCATCAAAACTGCCATAATTCACCCTTAATTCGTTATTGAACCCGGAATTAAAAGCAAGCGAATTATCGAGGTGAATCGTACCGCCTATCGCGCTGCTGCCGTAAAGTACGCTGCCACCACCGCTGCGCACGCTTACCGCATCAAAAACAAACGGATTTATGGTGTTGAAATCGGTTTGCCCATTAAGCTGGGAATTGATGTTGATGCCGTTCCACACCACGGCGGTCTGCTGTGCGGTAGTACCGCGAAAAGACGGCGAGGAAACCATTCCGGCACCGTTTTCCTTAAAATAAATGGAAGTATTGGTATTGAGCAGATCGGTAAGACTCGCACCGCTACGCTTGATCACGCTGTCCGTCAAGGTAACAACCTGTTGCGTATTACTATATTTTTTGAGGTTTTTATCGCCATAGAGCAAAACTTCGCCAAGCGGAATGGGACGTTGCTGCGCAAAGCTGCTAAAGCTTGCGAAAAGACAACTAAAAAGAAGGGTTAACGTATATTTCATAAGCGCATAGACCCCTATCCCGGAGGTTTTAATGACATTTATGAACCCTGGCAGGTCTCCTGGCTCGCGTATATGAATTTACCTTCCCGCCTGCGCTGGCGTAGGCCAGCGTCTCTTGAACAAACCTCAAAGGTTAATTCGTGAGATTTCCGCCTTCGCGGAAACAAGCAGTGGTTTTAAGAGCAATTCACACCGTCCAAAAAATTTGGACCAAGCATACAGTTGCGGGAACAGCGAAAGCTTTTTTTAATTTGAAATTCAGAATTCCAAATTCAAAATTTACTTTACTTCCCTTTTAAGAGGTGGTTTGAAAAAATTTTTAATCGTCAACCTGAACCTGTTTCAGGTTCTCACTGGAGCTCCCAGTATGATGTGATTCTGAAATAAATTCAGAATGACGACAAAAAAAATCTCAAACGTCCTCACCAAAATTCAGGCGCGAAAGTAAGGCAAAAAATGGTTTTTAGCAATGGTATTTGGGAGAGAGTTTATTGGGCAATTTGAAGGTATTTCTAACTAGATTAAATTATAAGAAATGTTTGAAAGTAAAATCAAACCGTTTCATCAATTCTATTCGGGTCTTGTCTAGTGTCAAAAACATTTGCAATTTCTACACGCCCAGCGTCAAAATTTATCCAATAAACGATTTTATAATTTGTGTAGATAAGGTATCGGTATTCAATTTCTCTGTGCCGTAACTTTATTTCTACCTGTCCTATTTCAGGTTGTCGTCCTAAACTCATTGTTGAATCTACAATCCCATTGATTATTTTTTTCGCTATTCGTTTTCCAGCCTTTAACCTATAATATTTGTAAATATCTTCAAGTTTATCTTCCGCAAGTTGCAACCAGAAAACGGTTAGTGCCATTTTTGGATTTTAGCTTTAAGGTCGTTTACCTCAATCATTCGCCCACTTTTGGAATCTTCCATTGCCTGATCCATCTCATCATCATATTGTTCGATGGTCATGGGCTTTAAATTTTGCTCAATAAGCTCTGCTTTTCTACTGCGTAAGAATGTTTCAAGTTCGCTAATAATTTCCTCATTTTGCAATCTCAAAAACTCTTGAATAAATTCTAATTTTCTGGCTTCTAGTTCCATTTTATTCTGCTTTTTTCAAAGATACTGAATTAAAAAATTTGTCGTTCATTTTTATTTTTCAATACTATTTCCTGTTTTTCAAATTTTATATTCCATCCAGGATATTTAGCTCTGTTTAAAAATTAGTTCGATACCTTTTCTGTAGGGTCTTTTCTATGAACACAATTAGCTATATCCCCAAACCCTTCCCATTTTCAATCAATTAACCTTACTTTTGAACCATGAAATACCAATTACGCCCCATTTTGAACCATTTTTACCTTATTTTAGTCGGTTTTCTGATCATTTCCTGCAAACAGGTACAGAAGTCAACAACTAAATTTTCTGGCGGTAATAAAGTTGAAATCAGTTACGCTACCGGTTTTGAGATCAAAGAATATCCCGATTTCTCGATCATTACCGTAACCGAGGCATTCCCTGACAGTGACAAGAATTATGTCTACGGACTTATAAAAAATGGTAAAAAACTGCCAGATTCGATTCAAACTGATGCCGTGATCACGGTTCCCATAACCTCCATTGTGGTGACTTCAACCACGCATATTCCTTCCTTGGAAATGCTGGGCGTGGAAAATACATTGAAAGGTTTTCCCAACCTTGATTATATTTCTTCGGAAAAAACAAGAGCGCTGATCGATGCCAAAAAAATCAAAGAACTGGGACAAAATGAATCCATCAATACCGAAACCACGATCAATCTCGATCCGCAATTAGTGGTCAGTTTTGGTGTGGAAGGGGAAAATAAAGCGCTCTCTTCCTTACAGCGCGCTGGGATTCCGGTAGTTTATAACGGTGATTGGGTAGAACCAAACCCTTTGGGAAAAGCAGAATGGATCAAGTTTTTTGCGGCGTTTTACGACAAGCAGGAAATGGCAGATTCTATCTATAATTCAATCGTTGAAAATTATGACGAAATCAAGCAAAAAGTGGCAAAAACCAGCGAAAAACCAACCGTTTTAAGTGGAGCCATGTTTAAGGATATTTGGTATTTGCCACGCGGGGATAGTTGG
>JBBPYO010000592.1:0-6416 GCA_038199845.1 Flavobacteriales bacterium | reverse complement strand
TAGAGTTTACCAGAATAATACAGAGAATCTTAATCCAATCTTAAGACAACCCTAAATAAAATATCAATTTAAAGTTCAACATTTGTATTATGCGAATTTTAGTTGTTGAAGATGAGCCAGGAATTTCCAGCTTTATAAAGCAGGGCTTAGAGGAAGAATCCTTTTCTATAGATGTAGCAGAGGAAGGAAAAAGCGGGTTAGAACTGGCACTTTCTGGATCTTACGATCTTTTAATTCTTGACTGGATGCTCCCTGGTATGAGTGGGATTGAGATTTGTAATATGGTAAGATTAGACTTTCCAGACCTTCCTATTATATTTTTGACCGCAAAGGATACGGTAGATGAGACTATTTTCGCTTTACAAAGTGGTGCTAACGATTATATCAAGAAACCGTTCCATTTTGCAGAATTACTAGAGCGTATCCGCGTGCAGCTGCGCAGTCTTTCTCCTACGGATACCGAGATTTTTGAGGTAGGAACTTTAAAGCTGGATACGGGTACATATCAAGTTTTTAAAGATGGTAAAGAAGTTCATTTAACACATAAAGAATTTGCACTTTTAGAATTTCTGCTACGGAATAAAGGAAAGGTTTGTCACAGAACCCAAATCATTGAAAGCGTATGGGACATTCACTTTGAATATAATTCTAGTGTGATTGACGTTTATATCAATGCTTTACGTAAAAAATTAGCACTTAGTGAAGAAGAAAATTACATACATACCATACGCGGTGTGGGATACACGATTAAAGAATCATGAATTTAAAATTTAAAAATAGAATAGCCTTACATTACATTTTAGCCACTGCTATTATAATTGCCATCGTTTTTCTGGCGATTTTTTTTGTGGTTAAGAACACGGTATATGCCAATCTTGACAATGATTTGGATTTTGAGCTAAAAAAGCATACCCAAGAAATCACGGCTACAAATGACACTATATATTTTACAAATAAAGCAGAATTGGAAGAACGAGAGCACCTAGAGGTTCAAGTGAATCCGGTTTTTGTTCAAATCACCGGCAAAGAAGGTCACTTATTTGATAAATCGCCCAATTTGAAAGAAAATCGGTTGTTTGCATCAAAAAATCAGAAAGTGGGCAGCCATTATAATACGATTTTAGCAGAAACCACGATTCGCCAGGTACAGTTGCCCGTAATTCGTGAAGGGAAGACTAAAGGTTACGTGGTTGCAGCAATGTCTCTTACGGCATCTCTTATCGTAATTACTAAACTCGGCAACGCACTGTTGCTCTTGTATCCCGTCGTTTTATTGGGTCTGTTTTTCATCTCTAGTTTCCTTGCCGGGAGAAGTATAAAACCTATCCGATCAATAATTGCAACGTCTGGTAGGATCACACGCAACAACTTGAACGAGCGCGTGGTTCTTCCCAATCAAAAGGATGAACTTCATGAACTGTCTTCCACCATAAATGAACTTTTGGACAGGCTGGAAAATACTATTGAGCGGGAGCGGCAATTTACTTCAGATGCCTCACACGAACTGCGCACACCACTTTCAACATTGCGCGGAACATTGGAAGTTCTCGTGAGAAAGGCGCGCAGTCAGCAGGAATACGAGGACAAGATAAATTTCAGCATTTCTGTGATCGATTTTATGACCCTTACCTTAGAACAATTATTATTATTGGCACGCATGGAAAATCCCATTACCATTGCCCAAAAAAACAATGTATTTCTTTCTACGCTCATCGATGATATTTTGACCAAATACAAAAATGAAATCACCAAAAAAGAACTGAAAGTGAACCTTGAACTTGACGATGCTGAAGAAAGCACTGTGCACAAGTACTACGCCACTCTTATTCTTGATAATATCATTGAAAATGCAATAAAATATTCAAATAATCTCGGCACAATCCATATTTCGCTTCAGCGAAAAGAAAACCACATAATTTGTATAATTGAGGATGAGGGTATAGGCATTAGGAAAGATAATATGAATAAGCTGTACGATAATTTCTACCGTTCAGATGCGCTTGAGCATAAGCACATTTCAGGAAACGGCTTAGGGCTGTCTATCGTGAAAAAATCTGCTGAAGCGATTGGGGCTCAAATTACTATTGAAAGTGAATTAAATAAAGGTACATCTTGTATTATAGTATTTTAAATTAGTTTAAAGGAACCAATTTTAATCTTAAATTTCATTTTCTATTTGGAGAACAATAATTGAAATAGCCTTCTAGGTGAGGCTATAGTAGTATCAAGATCTGGCCCTTCAGTAGTTAGGATTATTTGTGATGTAAAAAAATAAAAATGCCCGATATCTACAAGTGAGATCGGGCATTTCCAATGATTTTCCACTCCTTAAATTTTATTCGTCTTTCACGTCGAAACGGTCGAGTATCATGACCTTATTCCGATGCCGCAACAAAATCTTTTACAAAGCGCTTTTGTCCGTCATCGGCACCGTAAACCTCGGCTATGTATTAAGGGCGTGCCAATGCCCTTGATCTTAAGCCAATCTTAAGGAAACTAAAGGATTAACGAAGTTCTGTTAATCTAGATTTGTACACTCCAAATAATTATCTATGCTCGATAAAATTATCAAATTCAGTATTACCCATAAACTGATCATCCTCCTGTTTACAATCTTTATAATTGGCTTTGGAGTATATTCCCTTTCCCAGATTCCCATTGGGGCGGTACCGGATGTAACGAACAATCAGGTACAGGTAATTACTACTTCGCAAAATCTTTCCACCCAAGATATGGAGCAGTACATAACCTATCCAGTTGAACTGGAAATGGCCAATTTGCCAGGTGTTAAAGAAATTCGTTCCGTTTCAAAATTCGGACTATCGGTAGTCACTATTGTGTTTGAAGAAAATTTGGGCACTTATTTACCAAGGCAGCTCATAGCAGAGAAAATAAAATCGGCCACTGAAAAAATTCCTAATGGATTTGGGCAGCCACAGATGGGGCCTATTACAACCGGCCTTGGAGAAATATATCAATATACTTTAGATATTGAGCCCGGCTTTAAAGATCGCTATACTGCCGAAGACCTGAGAACTATCCAGGACTGGGTTGTAAAACGTCAACTTTCTGGTATAAAAGGAGTCGTGGAAATCAATGCCTGGGGCGGTTATGTAAAAGAATATGAGGTTGCGATCAATACAAATATGCTCAACGCCGCGAATATTTCAATATCAGATGTGTTTACCGCGCTTCAAAACAACAACAGTGTGGCTGGTGGCGGTTATATAGAAAAGGTAGATCAGGCTTATTTTATACGTGGTCAGGGTCGCGTTACCTCACTGGATGATATCCGAAATATCATAGTTAAAAACGAAAATGGAATACCTGTTTACATCAAGAACATTGCTGAGGTTGGTTTTGGACAAGCCACACGATTTGGTGCAATTACCGCCAATGGTAAGGGTGAAACCGTTCTAGGTCAGGCGATGATGCTAAAGGGTGCAAATTCCAATCAAGTAATCGAGGATGTAAAGGCCCGTGTAGCGGAAATCGCAGAATCTCTGCCAGATGGCGTGGTAATCAATCCATTTTTAGACCGTAGCGAGCTTATTGGCCGTACCACTTTTACCATTGCAGAAAACTTGATTATTGGCTGTCTAATTGTGATTTTTGTGGTTGTCCTTTTATTGGGAAACTTTCGCTCTGGGCTTGTGGTGGCATCGGTAATTCCGCTTTGCCTGCTATTTGCGCTTTCGCTGATGTACATTTTTGGAATAGACGCCAATTTAATGAGCCTGGGGGCAATTGATTTTGGTATTATCATTGACGGCGCGGTAATTATTGTTGAATTTACTGCTTTTAGAATCACGAAAAAAAATAAAGAATACGATAATTTGGGCAAACAGGAACTCCATAACTTAAAAGACCGGATCACCTTTGATAGCGCCTCACGAATGATGAATTCCGCCATCTTTGGCCAATTGATCATCCTTATTGTTTTTATCCCCATCTTATCATTGACCGGGGTAGAAGGTAAAATGTTTAGGCCAATGGCACTTACCTTCAGTTTTGCGTTAATTGGAGCCATGATCTTATGCTTGACCTATGTGCCCGTAGCCTCTGCGCTATTTCTGAAATCTGAAGAACCTTCTGAAAAGAATATTTCGGTTCGACTCATCAAGTTTTTAAACCGAAAATATAAACCACTGATTTACTGGGCACTTCGCAGTAAGAAACTGGTATTAGGGATAGCTGTGATTCTACTACTAATTTCGGGCTATGTTTTTAGTAAAATGGGCGGGGAATTTATCCCCCAGTTGGATGAAGGGGATTTTGTGATTCAACCCGTTTTAAAAACAGGTACTTCACTAAGCAAAACCATAGAGACCACAACACGAATGGAAAACATCCTACTGGATAATTTTCCTGAAGTAACGCAGGTAGTAAGCCGTATAGGAGCGGCAGAAGTGCCCACTGATCCTATGTCTATGGAAGAAAGTGATGTTATTGTATCCCTAAAACCCAAAGATGAATGGGTCTCGGCCGAAACGAAAGATGGTCTGGCCGACGCTTTTAAAGAAGCACTTTCTGTAATTCCAGGAATGGAAATAGAATTCACCCAACCTATAGAAATGCGATTCAACGAACTTATTACGGGCGTACGCGCTGATATTGCCATCAAAATCTTTGGTGAAAATCTGGATATCCTGAACACTAAAGCGCAAAAGATCAAAAGTCTCATAAAGGATGTAAACGGAGCTACTGATATTACCGTTGAAAAAATAATCGGTCTTCCACAGATGAACGTAAATTATGACCGTGATAAAATTGCGCGGTATGGCCTGAACATTGCCGATTTGAACAAGATTGTCACAATGGGTTTTTCAGGCGAAACCATGGGAAGCGTATTTGAAGGTGAAAAACGTTTCGATATGGTATTGCGCCTACAAAAAGACAGTCGACAAGATATTTCGGATTTGAAAAATCTATTTGTGGACACCCCTTCCGGCGAAAAAATTCCACTCAGTGAACTGGCCGACATAACCTATCAAAAAGGAGCTGCAAAAATCTCGCGAGATAATACCCAGCGGAGGATTGTGGTAGGCGTAAATGTGCGGGGAAGTGATCTACAGACCGTGGTGGATAAAATCAAGAATATAGTGGATTCGAAGGTTAGCTTACCGCCGGGATATAGCATTACCTATGGTGGTCAATTTGAGAATTTACAGAGTGCTACAGCGCGTCTTAAAATTGCTGTACCTATTGCTTTGGTGCTTATTTTCATACTCCTGTACTTCGCTTTTGGATCCATACGGGAAGCATTGATGGTTTTTTCTGCTATTCCGCTGGCTGCGGTGGGAGGCATCCTTTTTCTTTGGCTACGTGGGATGCCTTTCAGTATCTCAGCAGGAGTAGGATTTATCGCATTGTTCGGGATTGCCGTACTTAATGGGATCGTACTCATCGAACATTTTAAGGAACTGCGGGAAAAAGGGAATAAAAACGATGATGAATTAATTGTAAATGGTGCCCAAGATCGCCTACGTGCCGTTTTGTTGACCGCTTCCGCTGCGGCGTTGGGATTTCTGCCCATGGCAGTTTCCTCTGGGGCAGGAGCAGAGGTGCAGCGTCCTTTGGCAACGGTCGTGATCGGTGGTTTGATTACTTCAACTCTGCTTACCTTGATTGTGCTACCGGTAATCTATTCCCTTTTCAATAAAGAAAAAAAGGATAAGAACAAAAGCGACGATAATCTTCGAATCAAGGCGTTGAGCATTGTTCTTTTACTGATAGGCTTTTCGGGATATTCACAGGAAACCCAGATCAAAACCATTAAAAGTGTTAATGAGTTACAGGCTATGGCGCTAGAAAATAATTTTGGTATTAAAGGATCTGCACTGCGTGTTGAGGAGTCTCGTGCTAACATTGGCAGTGCATTTACCTTTGACAAAACCGAAGGATACTTTGGCTATGATGCGAGCAACAGGGCGGCGCCTGCTGGGCAGAGCGCGATAAGCGAAGGCCTGCATGTACTGGGTGTACGTCAGCTATTTAACTTCCCCACGGTTTATTTCGCAAGAGCGAAAGTGAACCGCGCGATGTACGGGCAACAGGTCAGCCAGTTTGAGATTGACAAGCGCAGTCTTCAGCAGTCTGTGGCACAGGTGTATTACGAGCTGCAGTACCAGCAAGCTCAAGTAGAGGTTTATCAGCAGCTGGACAGCCTTTATCAACAGTTTGCATATGCTGCCAAGAGAAGGTTTGAGCTAGGGGAGACCAATTATCTAGAAAAAATCACTGCACAGGCGAAACAAAAACAGTTGGAAACACTCTATAAGCAGGCGCAGGATCAGGTCGCGGTGTGGTATGAAAAGCTGAAACCTCTCATTAAGACAGATAAGAAAATTGTAATAGAGCCCGGGAGCATACAAAAACTGGACCTAACCAATCCCGGAATCCAAAATAATCCCGGT
>JBBPYO010000591.1:0-3084 GCA_038199845.1 Flavobacteriales bacterium | reverse complement strand
GGTTTAGCTAAAACCTATGGCGGAAGTGCCACAATTGAATTTCAGAGCAATACTGCGATTACTTTTAATGACCTCGCCCTTACCGCTCAAATGCTGCCCACACTTCAAAATGTGGCTGGAGAGGATAACGTAAAACTGGTAAAAGCTACTACTGGTGGTGAGGATTTTAGCTATTTTCAGCAGGAAGTGCCCGGTTTTTACTTCTTTTTGGGAGGAGTGACCCTGGGGAACACAGAACCTTATCCGCATCATACGCCAGATTTTATGATAGATGAAGCTGGTTTGTTACTGGGCGTAAAAACGATGACAGAACTTACAATAGATTATCTGAACGCGCAATAAATACGAAGTACGTTCTGATCACAATCAAACCCTAAACCATGTGCGAATTTCCTTTGATAGATAGATAATTGTTATCTTTACGATCTCAAATCAATTATCTATTTGTTTATGCATGACGTACTTATATTTTTGAAAAGCATCCCTTGGTGGGCGTGGATCATAATTGGCTTAATAGGACTTGCCATACGAGATGTTTTTTTTAATAAGAAACATATTATAACCCATAATTTTCCTATTGTTGGGCACTTTCGCTACATGCTGGAAAGCATTGGGCCTGAACTGCGCCAATATATTGTGGCAAACAACCACGAAGAACTGCCCTTCAACCGTATGGAACGTGGCTGGATCTATGCTTCGGCTAAAAATGAGAACAATTATGAAGGTTTTGGCACCGAAAGGGACATTTATGCGCCCAACTATATTTTTATAAACAACGCAATGATGGCCTATAAAGTGGGAGAAGGCCATCCCAATGAAAAAGATCCTTATTTTCTGCCCTGTGCAAAAATAATGGGGACTTACAATAAACGGCGCCGGCCATTTAGGCCTTCTTCGATCATCAATGTTTCCGCAATGAGTTTCGGGTCATTATCTGCCCGTGCGATTGAATCAATGAATTTAGGTTGCAAGCAGGCTCACGCGTATCACAATACCGGTGAGGGCGGACTTTCCCCCTACCATAAAAAAGGGGCAGATGTCGTTTTTCAGATTGGTACCGGTTATTTTGGGGTACGTGATGATGACGGCAATTTCTCTTTAAAAAAGCTTCAAAAACTTGTGGAAAATAATCCACAGGTGCGCGCTATTGAGATCAAGCTTTCTCAGGGCGCTAAACCCGGAAAAGGCGGCGTGCTGCCCGCGTCAAAAATCACACAGGAAATTTCAGAAATACGTCATGTTCCCCTTGGTAAAGATGTGCTCTCTCCTGCAACCCATTCAGCCTTTAAGAGCGTTAAGGAACTCATGATATTTATTGAAGAGCTTGCGGAAGCCACGGGGCTTCCCGTGGGAGTTAAGGCTGCAATAGGCAAACTGGATCAATGGCGCGAACTGGCCGATATTATGGTCAAAACCGGTAAAGGTCCAGATTTTATCACCATTGACGGCGGCGAGGGCGGTACCGGTGCTGCTCCACCTAGTTTTGCAGATCATGTTGCACTTCCTTGGGTGTATGCCTTTAGCGATATCTACAGGCTTTTTAAAGACAACCGACTCACAGAGCGCATCGTTTTTGTAGGTGGTGGTAAATTGGGTCTGCCCGCACAGGCATCAATGGCTTTTGCTATGGGTGTAGATGTAATCAACGTGGCACGCGAAGCCATGATGGCGGTAGGCTGTATACAGGCTAAAGTATGTCACACCAATACCTGCCCTTCTGGCGTTGCAACACAGAACAAGTGGCTGCAGGCGGGAATCAATGTCGATCTTAAAGCGATAAGAACACAATTCTATTTTAAAAACTTCAGAAAAGAACTGCTTGAGCTCACACACGCTTGCGGTTACGAGCATCCCTGCCAGATGACAATGGAGGATGTCGATCTCAACCTGGGTGATAAAAATCTGGCTCAGACCTTAGCCAGTTCTTTTGGCTACCATAAAGTGAAAGTTCCCTTTGAAAGTATGCAGGCGCTTAAAGATTGTGATATGCTGGGCGGTAATTACAATATGAAAAAGGAGGAAAAAGATGTGGTTAAGGCCGAACAGAACGAGGAAGTACGCTACTAAAAATAGCCTATAAAAGATACAAAATTCGAAATGGAAGACCTCCTAATACAATTACTTATTACCGTAACTCCTGCACTAATCGTAGGTTTGCTTGCATATTATTTCTTCAATGCTTTCCTTAAGAATGAAGATGGAAGAAGGCGCTTTCTTCTGCAAAAGGATAGTCAGGCCGATACATTGCCAGTCCGCCTACAAGCTTATGAGCGGCTTACTTTGTTTTTGGAGCGCATAAAACCTAGTCAATTGCTGATTCGCATTAAGCCTGAAAGTGAAGATAAAAATAGCTATGAGCAGCAGTTAATTTTCAGTATTGAACAGGAATTTGAGCATAATCTGTCCCAGCAGATTTATATGAGCGATGAACTGTGGAATATAATAAAATCGGCAAAAAATAGTACCATTCGACTTATCAGACAGCAGGCTTTTGGGGAAGAAATCACTTCGGCAGATGCGTTGCGCGAAGCTATTTTGACCGAACTTATGGAAAAAACAGCGCCTTCCCTAGTGGCGCTGGAATATCTCAAAAAAGAAATCAAGGAAGTTATAGGTTGAAGTTTCGATAATCCCTTTCTTCCTGTATACGCTAAGGGCCACTTTTTCCGTTATCTTTGCACAAATTTTATGATGCTCTTCAGTTCCAAAATATATATCTCGTTTCTTTTTCTGTGTATTCCGCTGTCCATTTGGGCACAGGAAGAACCAAAACAGGGAAAAGAAATCAGAATCGAGTCTGATATTGAGGAAATCAACGAGGTCAAATATCCAGGCGCGCTCATTATGCGCATGGTAGACACCCAAGTGTATATTCAGCACGAGGGTATAAAGATGTGGTGTGATCTCGCATTTCACTATAAAGATGAAAATTTTGTAAAGGCTTTCGGCAATGTGCGCATCAATCAGGGCGACACAATAATTATGACCAGCCGCTACGCGGAATATAACGGGAACACGCAGTTTGCCTATGCTTCGGGCCAAGTAGATATGAAAAGTCCTACTGCAACGTTGACCACAGATACG
>JBBPYO010000590.1:0-3379 GCA_038199845.1 Flavobacteriales bacterium | reverse complement strand
TTTTCCAGTCCTTACGGATTGATCTGCTGCAAGCACTACTTTCAAACTATTTACCGCGTCGTATAAATGTGCACTGAGATCTTCATCACTTTCAATCGCCCGGAGCAGAAATTCCTGTTCCAGCAGGCAAAGCGCGTCGTGATCGGGTTCGTTAGGAGTAGGGATAATTTCATCTTTCTTATTGAAATCTCCCTCTTTATTCAGCGCGCTGTGGTGCAAGAGCAAACCACCGGTTTTGGTATGGCCTTCAATATCTTGGGAAGCATTTTTCGGTTTGTCTGAAATACTTACCGAACCTTTGGGACCTATCACATCTTTGATAAAAAACGCGGTTTCGCTCATCATCGGCCCCCAACCGGCTTCGTACCAACCTACGGATCCATCTTTAAAACGCACCTGCAATTGCCCGTAATTGTACATTTTTGAGTCGATTTCTTCCGTGAGGCGCACGCCGATAGCGCTTACGCTTACCGGTTGCGACTGCGTCATCTGACACATAATATCCAGATAATGCACGCCACAATCCACAATGGGCGACATGCTTTTCATAAGTTGCTTGTGCGTGTACCATTTTTCGCCAGCGCTTTGTTGATTCAGATTCATACGCATCACCAAAGGTTTTCCTAGAGTTTGTGCTACCTCAACGAACTTTTTCCAAGATGGGTGTACCTGCAAAATGTAGCCCACAACCATTTTTTTATTTTTCTCTAGCGCTAGGTTAACAAGTTCGCTGGCTTCTTCAACTGTTGTTGCCAGCGGTTTTTCAACAAATACATGGGCGTCTGCATGAAGGCTTTTCCGTACATAATCCGCATGCGTATCAGGATAGGTATTAATGGAAACCACATCGGGTTTTGTCTCACTCAACGCGGAATCAAAATCTTGAAAAGTTGGGATTCCGCCCAGTTCGGCAGAAAGTTTTTCCCTGCTTTCTGGCGAGCGGCTTACGAGGCCCACGATTTCAAAAGCATCCAGTTGATGATAGGCACGTGCATGCGAAGCGCCCATATGACCGCAGCCCACAACTAGTGTTTTTAGTTTTTTAAAAGTATTTGACATAATATATGGCGTTTTGTTCTCAATATAAAACAACTGATTTGGTCGAAAAAACAGTCTTAAAACCTCATTTTTCAGTCCAAAAAGGAAGTTTTCTTATCTAATTATTCACTTCTATATTTCTGCATGATTTCTTTAAATAAAAACCCTGTAGAAGGCGGTGTGTACGAGACCGCATTCGCACCAACTTTAATTACCTGGTTAATGGTTTCATCCGTTTTTCCACCGGTGGCAATTATGGCAACATCGCAACTCAATTCGCGTATTTTTTCAATAATCTTCACCGTATTTTCACCTCCGGAAACATTAAAAATGTCAACTCCTGCATCTAACCGCCCTTGAATATCGTCTCGCTCAGAAACTACCGTTATCGTCACCGGAATATCAATCTTTTGCTTGAGTTCCCGAATTAGATAGTTACTGGCAGGTTTGTTCAAAACTACACCCAGCGCACCTTGAAATTCTGCGTGCAGCGCCAGTTCGATCGAGCGAATTCCGGAGGTAACACCACCGCCAACGCCACAAAAAACGGGCTTATCTGCTGCCGAAATCAGCGCATGACTAATGATGGGCTGCGGAGTAAAAGGATAAACAGCAATAATCGCGCTGGCATTCGTATTGCGTATAATTGCAATATCTGTACTGAACAAAAAGGATTTTAAAATCTGCCCGAAAACCTTAATCCCTGAACATTCCCCAATCACCTCTGGAACCGCAACAATATTTTTACGCAGTTTACTCCCAAATGTGGGTATATTATCTTCCTTTTTCATCTTATAAATTTGGATTAAAATCAGGTAAAAAGCTCAAATTACTTCCCGTTTTATTGTAAAAACCTTCCGATTTTTAACATTAAGGTCTTTATGAATGCTGAATTTCAAAAGTCTGTTGGGCGATTTCCAGTTCTTCATTAGTAGGAACAATAAGGATTTTAACCTTGCCATTTTCGGGGCTGATTTGCCTGATTTTTGCCTCTCTTAGACTGTTTTTTGCTTCATCCAATTCTATTCCGAAGAAATCCATATCCGCACAGGCCATTCGTCTAATTGCACTGCTGTTTTCACCAATTCCTGCGGTAAATATTAAAGCGTCAATCCCGTTGAGAGCGGCAGCGTAGGCGCCCATATATTTTTTAATTCGATAGGTGTTGATTTCCAAAGCCATTTTACAGGAAGCGTCGCCAGCTTCTGCTTTAGCTTCTATATCGCGCAAATCGCTATAGCCGGTGAGCCCCAGCATTCCGCTTTTTTTATTGAGCAGATTGTTGACTTCTTGAGCCGAATATCCAAGCGTTTCGATCAGATAAAAGATAACCGATTGATCAATATCTCCGGCACGGGTTCCCATTACAAGTCCGTTTGCCGGGCCAAAACCCATAGAATGATCTATCGCTTTTCCATCTTTTATAGCGGTCATACTACAACCGTTGCCCAAGTGAATGCTGATGATTTTTGAATGCTTTTGATTCTTTTCTTTCAAATAATCGATCGCTTTCTTGCTTACATAGTGGTGACTGGTTCCATGGAAACCATATTGCCGAATATTTTCTTTTTCCAAAAATTCTTCCGGAATTGCATATTGATACGCTTTCTGCGGAATGCTTTGAAAAAAAGCAGTGTCAAAAACAGCGATTTGAATAGCTTTTGGAAAAATATCTTCAGCAACCTCAATACCCATTAAATTGGCCGGGTTATGCAGTGGCGCAAGAAAACCAAGTTCTTTGATACCTTGTTTAACCTTTTCGGTGATCCGCGTAGGTTCGGTAAATTTGCTGCCGCCGTGTACCACGCGATGACCTATCGCCGTAACTTCATCTACATTTTTGAGCACGCCGTGTTCCGCATTTAACAGTAGATCTGTTACTTTTCTTAAAGCTTCCCCGTGATTTTTTATAGCTTCTTTTTCAGTAGTTTCATCGGTTTTTGTTTTATAATGGATTTCGCTTCCTGCAATGCCTATGCGCTCCACCAATCCGCTGGCCAAAACTTCCGCCGCAGGCATAACAAACAATTGAAATTTTAAGGAAGAACTCCCCGAATTTATAACTAGTATTTTCATTGATATTTTTTTAAAATTCAGCCCTGGGCTTCGATACAAATTCCTTTCCGCTTAAGCTTCAAGAAATTCACTCAGCCAACTGTAATTCGGTACAAATCCTTTCCGCTTAAGCTTCAAGAAATTCACTCAGCCAACTGTAATTCGGTACAAATTCCACTTCACTTTGGTTTCAAGAAATGCAATCCGGCGCTTGGCTTCGATACAAATCCCTTTCCGTTTTACTCCAAGAAATTCACTCAGCCACCTATAATTTGGTACAAACTCC
>JBBPYO010000589.1:0-4661 GCA_038199845.1 Flavobacteriales bacterium | reverse complement strand
TCCGAAGGAAAAAGCGGCTAAAATTGCCATTAAAACGGTCAAAAAGTATATTTTATCGGAACAAAAAGTGATTTTTGTTTGTTTTGATGATGAAAATTACCGTATTTATACCAAGATGCTTTCACATAAAAATTGATAAAAAAGTAGAGAAGAAAGCTACAGAATACTAAAAATTAAGTAGCCTTCCAGAGGAAGAAAAAATGAGCGAAAACTACGAAGACCCAAATATTGAGAATCAAGAGGAAGAAAACAGCGGCGAGACCATCACCAGGGTCACGGGCATGTTTAAGGACTGGTTTCTGGACTATGCATCCTATGTAATATTGGAGCGCGCCGTGCCTGCCATTGAAGACGGTTTTAAACCGGTGCAGCGCCGCATCATGCATTCCTTTAAAGATCTGGATGACGGGCGTTACAATAAAGTGGCCAATATTGTTGGTCATACCATGCAATATCACCCGCACGGTGATGCGAGTATTGCCGATGCCATGGTGCAGATGGGGCAAAAAGACCTGCTCATTGATACGCAGGGAAACTGGGGCAACATTCTCACCGGCGACCGCGCTGCCGCCTCGCGTTATATTGAGGCGCGCTTATCAAAGTTTGCGCTGGAAGTACTTTTTAGCGCAAAAATCACCGAATGGCAAGCCAGTTATGACGGTCGTAGAAAGGAACCGATAAATTTACCGGTGAAATTCCCGCTGTTGCTTGCGCAGGGCGCGGAAGGGATCGCGGTGGGATTGAGTACCAAAGTACTTCCGCATAATTTTATCGAACTTATTGATGCTTCCATAAAACATTTAAAAGGAAAAAAATTCACCATTCTGCCTGATTTTCCAACTGCCGGAGAAGCAGACTTCAGTGATTATAAAGATGGCCGGCGCGGTGGAAGGGTTCGCGTACGAGCAAAAATAGGCCAGCTCGATAAAAACACGCTGGTCATTACAGAATTGCCTTATAGTACCAATACGGTCACGCTTATCGATTCCATTTTAAAGGCGAACGAGAAGGGCAAGATCAAGATCAAAAAGATTGAGGATAATACATCTTCCGAAGTGGAGATCGTAATCCATCTTCCGCCGGGCATGTCACCTGATAAAACCATAGATGCACTTTTTGCGTTTACCAACTGTGAAGCTTCCATTTCGCCGTTAGGCTGCGTTATCGAGGACAACAAACCATTATTTGTCGGCGTGAGCGAGATGCTGCGTATTTCTACGGAAAGAACCAAAGATTTGCTTCGGCAAGAGTTGGAAATCCAGTTGCAGGAACTTGAATCACAATGGCATTTTGCTTCTTTGGAACGTATTTTTATAGAAAACCGTATTTACCGGGATATTGAAGAAGAAGAGACCTGGGAAGGCGTAATCGCTGCAATAGATAAAGGGTTGCAACCGCACACTGGCCACCTCAAACGTGCGGTCACCGAAGAGGATATCGTGCGCCTTACCGAAATACGAATCAAGCGGATTTCAAAATTTGATATTGACAAGGCACAGCAAAAAATAGATGCGCTGGAAGCCGATATTGCTGCAGTAAAACACCATCTGAACAACCTGACGCAGTACGCCATCGATTATTTTGCAAGTTTAAAGGAAACTTATGGCAAAGACCGCGAGCGGAAAACGGAGATCAAGCTTTTTGAGGATATTGAAGCGAGTAAAGTGGTCATCAGAAACACAAAACTTTACGTAAACCGTAAGGAAGGTTTTGTGGGAACAAGCCTTAAAAAAGATGAATATCTGACCGATTGCGCCGATATAGACGATATTATTGTCTTTACCAAAGATTGTAAAATGCTGGTCACAAAAGTGGACAGCAAAACTTTTGTGGGCAAGGATATTTTACACGTTGCCGTTTTTAAAAAGAAAGATAAGCGCACTATTTATAATATGATTTATAAAGACGGGGCAAAGGGAGGCACGTATGTCAAGCGATTTAGCGTAACCAGTATGACCCGGGACCGCGAGTACGATCTTGCGAAGGATAAAAAGGGATCTACAGTATTTTATTTTAGCGCTAATCCCAATGGCGAGGCAGAGGTAGTTACTATTTACCTGCGCGCCATCGGTAATATCAAAAAGCTGAAATTTGACCTTGATTTTGCCGAAATTCTAATTAAATCCCGGACTGCAAAAGGAAATCTAGTGACCAAACATGCGGTGCGTACGATTGATCTTAAAGAAAAAGGGGTTTCTACACTTAAGCCTCGGAAAATTTGGTTTGACGAGACCGTACAGCGTATAAATACTGATGAACGCGGCGAACTTTTGGGTGAGTTCAAAGGGGAAGACCGTTTGCTTATTGTTACCAGTCAAGGAGTCGCGCGAACCATTAGTCCGGACATTACCGCTCATTTTCCCGATAATATGATTACTCTGGAAAAATGGATTCCCGAAAAACCACTTTCAGCGGTGTATTGGGATGGTAATAAAGCGCGCTATTATGTGAAGCGCTTTCTCATAGAAAATCCAGAAAAAGATGAGGAATTCATTACCGATCATCCGGAGAGCCAACTGGAAATTATCTCTACAGATTACCGGCCTGTAATTGAAATTGGTTTTTATAAGGAACGGAATAAAGAGCAAAAAGAGAATGAAATTTATGAGCTTGATGAATTCATAGCGGTTAAAGGAATAACGGCACAAGGCAATCAATTATACACTGAAAAACTGAAGCAGATCAATCTACTCGATCCGTTGCCTTACGAAATAGCGGAAGGAAACGAAAAGGAGAATCCTGAAGAAGAGAGCGGTGATGAAGATCAGCAATTAAATGCTGAGAAAGATGCGTCATCCAATAATTCTAATGTTACCTACCGTAAGGTTGATGACGAGGATAGCGAGGGACAAACCAAATTGTTTGATTAAAAATCTTTTTAATTACTTGGCCAATACGTTTTAAACCCGATGGTGTTTTTAATTTTACAATCTTTAGTATCAAAATTTATATATATCTCCGAATAACTTCTTGCGAACTTTCTCCTATATATTTGATTCATTTTTGAGTTTTAATTTTTTTTTTTCTGATGAAAATAGATTTTAATCTATACTTGAAGTATGGTTTTTTCAAGCTGTTTTCGGCAAGAAAAGAGCGTTTCATTCCCATTAAAACAGCGGGTTTTACAACTTTTTTTAGAGGATTGACTTTCAAATATTCAATCTCTGTGGAAACTTTAATGTATTGTCGTATACTTTTCAATAAGGACTGATTTTCCATTGCAAACCTTGGCTTACTTCATGGTTTTTGCTTTTTATTGATTTGCAAATAATTTTTAGTTCATGTTTTCGTTCAGAGATATTTTAAGAGGGTTGGAAAGCTCATTTGGTAGATATTCTAATTAATTTTTTAATTCTATTAAAAACTGGAAAATCACCTTAATTTTAACGCAACGTTAAACTGAGAATTATTAAGTTCTAGCTTTAGAACGTGCTCTTTTAAGCCATATTAAAGCTCAAATTATTATTAAACAATATCAAATTCACAATGAAAAATGAGTGATTTATGATCAATTACAGAGGATTTATAGTCGTATTTCTTATAATGGCAGTGGTCGCAGAAGCACAAACTGTAAAAAATAAAGAAATTATGCACAATGACAAAAAAGGAAATATTGAAGTTCAGGGACACCGGGGCGAGCGTGGTCATTTGCCTGAAAACACGATCCCTGCATTTCTGGGAGCCGTCGAATTGGGTGTTGACGTTTTAGAACTGGATGTGGTAATTTCAAAAGATGGTAAAGTAGTGGTTTCTCATGAACCTTTTATGTCTGCGCTTTATGTGAGCACTCCAGACGGCGAACCTATAACTAAGGAAACCGAGAAGCTTTATAATCTTTTTACTATGGATTATGATAGTATCAAAAAGTTCGACACCGGATCACGCGGGAATAAAAACTTTCCGCAACAGCGAAAAATGAAAACCCATAAACCCTTATTGGCCGAAGTTTTTGATGCTGTAGAGGAAAAAATAGCTAAAAACGGACTAAAATCGGTCAATTATAACATAGAAATCAAGTCCGAACCTCAAGAATATGATATTTCCCAACCACAACCAGAAGCCTTTATAGATCTGGTCATGCAAGAATTGAGGAAAAAGATATGGAACAACAGATCAGTATTCAATCGTTCGACCCAGAAATCCTAGAAGTTATGCATCGTAATTACCCAGACACTGAGCTGTCTTTTCTGGTAGGTGATAAAAGTCTTGAAGAAAATATGAAGTCACTCACATTTACACCACAGATTTACAGTCCACATTTTAAACTTATAACTGATGCCGCCATGGTGAAAGCGGTACATAAAAAGCAAATGAAACTAATCCCGTGGACGGTCAATATGCCCGAGGACATTGTCTTTATGGTGAGCCTGAAAGTGAATGGGATTATCAGTGACTATCCTGATCGTGTACTGGAAATTTTAAAGTAGTCAATGAAATACAGCTATTTCGGTTAAAAAACGAACATTTTTAAGCGGAAATCAGCCGATTTTAATTGGTTTGAATTAAAAAGGTGTTTTAACATGAACAATAAAAATAAAATAGCTTGGGGAATTTTGGGCTGTGGTGATGTCGCTGAAGTAAAAAGTGGACCTGCTTTTCAGAAATGTGAAAACTCGGAATTGCTCGCCGTGATGCGCAGGAATTCCGCGAAAGCGAAAGAT
>JBBPYO010000588.1:0-3195 GCA_038199845.1 Flavobacteriales bacterium | reverse complement strand
GAACAGTACCGTCCCACCAGTGAATCGGGAGTGGGACAGTACCATCCCATATCTGGACAAGCTGTGGACCCGCACAGTCCCACCAGTGGACAAGCACTGGTACCTACTATAAACAATACCAAACAGGTAAATAATCTAAAACAACCAAAGGGCTGGCAGGCCGTTATTAATTTTTTTATTGAAAAAAGTTTTAATGCCGATGAAGGAAAAAAATTCTTTGAGCATTATGAAAATCGGAATTGGCAAACGAGCGATGGAAATGAAATTCGAGATTGGCGAGCACTGGCCGTGAACTGGATGGACAGAACTGAACTATTTGCCGAAGAAAACGAATCAAACAAAAAACAGGCGTCCCAAAACAGGGACAACTTGCGAACCACTAAAAATAAGGACTATGGACAACCCCTCTAAAATTATCGAAGGTGGCGTGGAATATTCGCTTGGCAAATTTGATGGCAAGAGCGTTCTCTATGATTTCTCGAAGATATTGATTTACCTCGAAGCCAAAGGAAAACTGCTGTTAGGCAAGAAGTTTATGATCCATGAGGAGGATAGGGATATTTTGTTGCAGCTATGTTCCTATTTTATCAGGGACAGGGTAAATTGCGATAAATTCGGTATTGATATCGACAAGGGGATAATGCTCTCTGGCCCCGTGGGATGTGGCAAGACCAGTTTGATGAAACTGTTGCGCCACATTGTGCCACACCAACGACCCTATGAGATCATTCCCTGCCGCAACGTCACTTTCGGTTTCAATAGCATCGGTTTCAAGACGATCGAGGATTTTGGGGATACCAAGTATTTCTGTTTCGATGACTTGGGAATCGAGCCCACGGGAAAGTTTTACGGGGGGGAGCTCAACGTAATGGGTGAGGTACTCCTATCACGATATGAGCTCTACCAGCAGAGCAAGCACAAGATCAGGACACATGTTACCACCAATCTTAATGCTGAGGAACTGGAGGATCGCTATGGTAATAGGGTGCGTAGCCGGATGCGAGAACTTTTTAATTTGATTGCTTTTAACAAGGAGGCCCGGGATAAGAGAAGGTAGTTCACTGCTAAAATTTGTATAACCCAACTACTTTTAAGATATGTTGGTCAATTATTTTACGGATACTTTTTATTAATGCTGGCAGGGTTTCTTTCATAATTAAATTGGGCGCTATTCATATTAAAATTGCCTGCACCATGACTTTAGTTTTAAAAGGTTTCTCGAAGTTTGATCATTCACGAACTTTACCAAGAATGCCTATTTTTATAAAAATGCTGGGCAATATCAGATCATTCTCCCCGGCACCTGAAAATTAGTCTATGATTGATAAACCAAACAAGTACAAGGGTATAAAAAACGAGATTCAACATTGGCTCATACACTCCACATCCCTGTTATCGAAAACTAATTTCTTTTTCAACTCAGTTTGCAATTGAAAAGCATGCAGGTGGAATTGTTTGAATACTCCGATTCAACATCAGCCACTTAAACTTCAATCCCTCTCGCATTTTGATCCGAATGATTGCAATGAATAGAAATAAATATATCTGCAATAAGAGCTTTGGTAAGCTTCGTTCTATACAATAATGAAATGAGTGTATCATTATATCCCGTCAAATATATATCGAGTGGTTTTTGACTTCCTACTCAAGCTTAAAATTTCCAAGGCAATATTGAGCGCCAAATTTTTTTTCCTGAAATGCCGTTTGAACCGATGGTACCGGAATCTTTTCCACCGTCTTCAGGAGCTATAAAAATTATTTTTGGGCACCCATTTCCTGCCCGATAAACACGAACATTTTTAATAGCAAAAAGACAAAACTGACGTTTTAAAGTACTTTTATGATTTCCAATTTTTAGGTCATTGACAGCTTCTCTCTAAAATATCATAGTATTGGACATCAAATGACATCAATATAATACATACCAATACAAAGAATATTTTATTTATAGATAATTGATTTTCAGATAATTGTAATTAAATATATGTAAATTTCTTATAACGAAAACGAACCAAAACCTAAACCGTTCCGTTATGAAAAAATCAATCCATGTAGCAACTTCATTTGCACTACTCTCAACACCTCTTTTTGCACAGATAGGGGGGATCGAAAATTCGGTCAATGATGTTTCCGATACGATCCGAACAATTTTCCCAATTATCCTTGGGGTTATCTTTCTCGTTGGGTTTCTGTTCAATGCAGGGCACTTCTTTGGAGAAAATGCAGATCTCAAGAAGGGAATAACACGGGTACTCGTGTTTGTTTTGATTGCCGGCGCTGTCGTAGGAATCTTTACCTATCTAATAGGAATTGTGGTTTAAAGAACCCTACAGAGGGCTCAAGTATCAAGCTGTATGAAAAAATTCGAAGTATATAAGAACATAAGGAAACGGGCGGTCATCTTTGGACTGCCCATCTCACTGTTTGCCCTGATGATGGCCTCTATAATCATTTCCCTACTGGTCATAATCTTCTCGTTCAGTTTTTGGATGATCGTAGGTGTATTCCTTTTTAATGCATTCTTGTATATCGCCCTGATCAGGACAACAAATGACCGCCAGCTTTTCCAATTGGCCAATATCTTTCCAAAAATTATAAGCAATAAAAGAAACTCCGGCCTTTACTATGAAAAAGATTAACCTTTCGGCATATCAGCCCATAGTGGATATTCAGGACAATATCGTCTTTGCCAATAATGGTAATGTCGTCCTGTGTTATGAAGGAAATTTGCCCGAAATCTATTCATTATCTGAAAAGGATTTTGAAGATATGCACGGTGCCTGGTTTCAGGCCCTGAAATCTTTGCCGGTAGGTACGGTGGTGCACAAACAGGATGTCTACCTGAAAAAATCCTATTCATCGAAACAGCTTCCAAATAACACCTTTTTAGAAAAAGCAACACGCGAGCATTTTAAAGGTCGAGAATCCATTGAACACAGGTGTTATCTATTTTTTATCCTGACCAGGAACAAGGCGCTCAACAATCCTAAATATGTGAATCCCTTCCGGAAGGTTTCCAAGAGCGTTGTTCGGGAACTCGATGATTCCATAAAAAGCTTTGTCGGTTCGGTAAGTGATTCGGTCTCCTTTATCAACAACAGCCGTAAAATGGAGTTCTTTCAGCTTGAGGCGAAAGAGATTCAGCAATTAACTGATAATTATTTCAATGGTTTCAACGAGGGCTTCGATACCGAT
>JBBPYO010000587.1:0-16168 GCA_038199845.1 Flavobacteriales bacterium | reverse complement strand
TAAATCCATTAAAAGGTTAATTCTACTCCTAACATATAGGTTCTGGGTCTTGGATACGTACCGTTATCATAACCCGGATTAAAAACCCCGGAAGTGAAATCAGGATTATAGCCTTTATATTTTTGAAACGTGTAGATGTTTTGCAGCGTTGTATAAACACGAACGTTCTCCAGTAAACTATTAAATACGGTGTCTGGCAGCGTGTAACCTACAGATATGGTATTAAGTCTAAGATAATCACCTTTTTGTAACCAGCCAGGTCTATTTGAATCCCTTGAATTTCCGTTAGGATCGTTTGCAACTACTCGAGGAATGTTTGTATTTGTATTTTCAGGTGTCCATCTGTTTAGGATATCTTCATGTGAATTCAAATAATCTGTAGACCACATCAAGGTTCTGTAAAGTCTACTGTTAATATAATATCCGGCGGCTCCGGAAGCAAAAAGTGTAAAGTCAAAACTCTTATATCTACCGGTAAAATTCAGTCCGAAATTCACGCTTGGAATAGCACTTCCTAAAAAAGCACGGTCATCAGCATTAATTACTCCGTCATCGTTCAAATCTTTAAATATAATATCACCAGGAGCCGTTAATGCACTTTGAAAAGCGTGACCATCTACTTCAGCCTGTGATTGAAAAATCCCTTCATACTCATAGCCAAAATGCTGGCCTACTTCTGCTCCTACCTGCGTTTTCGATCCGGTTCCATAAATGGGCTCATTATTTCCACCTAGAGCCAGCACCTCATTATGTAGCGTACTTGCATTTGCAGAAATATCAAAACTAAAGTCGTCATCATTCGTATAGTGATATGTCAATTCCATATCCAATCCTGAATTTCTAAGACTACCCGCATTTACAACAGGAGCTGTATTAATGGAACCTGTGGAAGAAGGAATAGGTACACCTACTAAAACATCGGTAGTTTCTTTATTATAATATTCCACTACAAGGTCAAATGCATTATTAAAGAAACTTGCATCCAATCCCACGTTCACGGAAGTCGTAGTTTCCCATTTTATATCTTCGGAAATAATACTTGTTTGAAGACCACCCGTCGCAATATTTCCGTTGAAATTATATAGTATATTTCGATTTATTACCGGTTGATACAAATAATCTGCAATATTCTGGTTTCCCAATTCACCGTAACTGCCCCGTAGTTTAAGTTCACTAATAACCTCTTTGGGAACATTGAAAAAATCTTCATTTGTAATCCTCCAGCCTACCGCGATAGAGGGAAATGTTCCGAAGCGATTGGAAGGAGCAAAACGAGAAGAACCATCTCGCCTCACTGTTCCGGTAATTAGGTATTTATCATCAAAATTGTAGTTTATACGGCCAAAATAAGAAGCTAGCGAACTGTAATCTTCGTTGCCGCTGGCAGTTTGATTTTCACCATTTGATAGAACAGGATAATACGGTTTAGGTAAATTTTCAGAATGTCCCGTACGTACAACTGCCGAGTTCTTCTGATATGTTTGTCCCACCAAGACATCCAATCTATGCTTGCCCAAAATCGCATTATAGTTTAGCGTGTTTTCAATAAGACTCACCGTATAAATTCTTGAATTATCATCTAGCAATGATTTTCCTGAATTAAAAAAATAACCCATTTCAAACTCGGGAACAAAAGAATAGTCCCGTGCCGTCGTCTTATCATAACTTAAATTAAGTTTATAGGTCAATGTATGATCGTCTGTGTCAATAAGTTTGATTTCTGGATTTATGACTGCAAAAGTCCGATCTACTTCTACTGAATTTGTAAATAAGCTATTTATACCGGGCACATTCAAGGCAATAGTCTGATGTATTTCTGAGCTTGTGCCCGCATAACCACCTTCATTATTCTCATCATAAAGAGCCAATGTAGGGATTGTTATAACTAGATCATTAATTAATGGAGGTCTACCACCGGTAAGTACATCACTTCTAAAGGTTAATGAATTTTCAAAGGAATGTGTATAGTATAAAGAAGGCGATATTTTAAATCTGCCCTTTTCCATCACCGTATTAATCCGTCCTGAATAGCGCTCGTAAGTGGGGCCATTCCCAACAAAAACACCCTCATTGGCATAATAATCTGCCGAGGCATTGTAGGTAATATTCTCACCACCTCCAGAAAAATTGAAATTATGATTTTTTCGACTTCCGCTTTTTAAGCCGATGGACTGCCAGTCATTATCAATATCATCTACAAATAATGGTGAACTGGGATCATTACCTGCAATTAATGGAATATTTGCATTGACGCGTTTTTCATTGACTATAGTTTGATAATCTATTCTGCTTAGGACAGGCATTCTTTGAGTCACCTCGTCAATACCGTAATAACCACTATATTCAATTTTAAGAGGCGAGTTTTTATTTCCCGTCTTCGTAGTAATAATAACCACTCCATTCGCTGCACGCGAACCATAAATTGCACCGGCAGAAGCATCTTTTAAGATCTGGATGGTTTTTATATCGTTAGGATTAAAGTCGCGAATAGAAGTTCCTACCGGCACTCCGTCAACAATGTAAAGCGGTTGATTATCACCAAATGTTGCTACTCCGCGAATTCTCACATTAGGTGCCGCACCTGGTTGACCATCGCTTGTAACTGTCACACCAGCAGCCCGCCCTTGTAGTAATTGCGAAATATCGCTATTAGAAACTTTTTGAGCCTCTTCAGCATTTATTACCGCTATAGATCCTGTAAGATCTGCCTTCCGTTGTGTTCCGTAGCCTACCACAACCACATCATTAAGAGACTCAAGATCATCACTTAAAGACACGTTTATTTGTGTTTGCCCATCAATTGGAATCTCCTGTGTCTTAAATCCCACATAAGAATACACCAGCGTTGCACCATCTGGAGCGGTGATAGAATACGTGCCTTCCATACTGGTGACCACACCATTTGAAGTTCCTTTAACTATAACATTTACGCTAGGTAAGGTCATGCCATCTGTTGCAGACGTGATTGTTCCGGTAACGGTAACATCTTGAGCGTAAACTGAGATCCCGCAAAAAACAAAAAGTACCAAAAACTGAATATAACGTTTGCGAAATAGCGAATTGTGAGTAGAGTAATCTTTCATAAACTTTCAATGTGAGAAATATATTAATTTATAAGTGTTTAAAACACATTTACGAAAGTATGCAATATTTTGAATATTTAAACTGTTAAATTTTACTTTTTTATGCTAAATCGGTTTACTGTTAGTAGACACTGTTAAACAATCTTCAAGAGATATTTTTTCTCGGAAAATTGAAAAATCAGATTATTACTTGAATTTCATAGTATAAAAGCATTTAATCCCTATTTTCCTACAGCGTTAAGGCTTTTTTAAGCTGAAAACCTACTTTATTCAAGTGAATTTTTATGGCATGTAGAGCAACGCTCCTCCTTCGCCTAAAAGATCTATTGACAATTCCCCGGTTTTCTTTAAACGTTGCTGCTTAAACCCTGCACTTCCGTCCATTTTATCATAGATAAAGTTGAACTCTTTATCAGCAAGCATCGGAACTTCAATAACGATCGTCCGCTTTTCTTTTGTTCCGTTTACCACAGCGATATACCAATCTTTTCCCTTTCTGCGTGCAAGTGCTACGTAATCTGTAGGGGCGCCGCCCAGATAAACTGTTTCGTCCCAGACCGTGGGCACTTTCCTTAAAAAATCAAGTACAAATTCCGGCTGTTCATCCAAGTTATTTGGAGTAATGCCAAAATGCTGAACGGGCGAGAGATAAAGTACTGCAGTTGCCAGTTCAAAAGCGTCTGTTGTACTTCGAATAGTGCCGTTTTCCTGATTTTTAGAAAGGCGTTTATTCAGAAATACCGGAGCAAAATCCATCGCGCCCACCGCATTTCTGGTAAAAGGGAGAACGGTGGCGTTTAAAGCATGCTTATCTAAGGATTCCTGACGGAAAATCAGGTTTTCTGAGGCTAAAACGGCCTCTGAGGTCACAAAATTAGGATACATTTTTTCCCATCCCCGCGGAAGTGTGCAGCCATGGAAGGTGATGGCCAGTCCAAAGTCATTGGCATCGGTAAGCATATCTTCATACAGCTGCATGGTAGTTTGTTTATTTCCCCCAAAAAAGTCGATTTTCAAGCCTTTTACACCAATTTTTTGAAGCCAGGCCATTTCTTCTTTTCTCGCAATGGAATTGTTCATCTGGTCCTGCGGAGTTTGTGGCGCATTATTCCAAAACCCGTTGGAGTTGTACCAAAGTATTACGCCCACATCTTTTGAAGCAGCATAGTTTACCAAATCAACCATGCGCTCCCGACCAATGTTATTGTCCCACCAATTATCGACCAGTACATATTCAAAATCAAGTGCGGCTGCCAGATCAATAAACTTGACCTGATCTTCATAATTTATACTGTTATCCTGCCATACGATCCAGCTCCAAGTGGCCCTTCCCATTTTGTAATCTATTGAAGGTTTGTATTTTTCTTCAACTAGATCATACATGACCGTAGTTTCCACGATCGGTTTTAAATCCTTACCCAGCGTAATGGTGCGCCAAGGGGTTTTTGCCGGTAAAGCCTGTGCAGCATAAATTTCACCTATTCCATTATTTTCCCCTTTTTGTGGAAACTGTAACATAAAAAGTCCATCTTTTGAACCTTCGCCCAGCCTAGAGCCAGGATAATGACTATCTACGCCAGTTTCCGATAACAGGATCCAGCCTTGATCGGGCAGGTTAAATAAGGCGGGGAAAGTATATCCCACACCATATGTTGAGGATTTATTAACGGGCGAACCCAAAGTATATTCCTCCTCATACGATGGTTTGGTTTCCATCCACCCTGTCATGGGCAGTGCCTGTGGCGATAAATAGGTTTCTGCACTGTTCGGTATATTGAAACCGGTTGTTTCTTCAAAGATTTTGATATTTGTTTTGTCCTTACTACTTATTTTATAGGAAAATGCCACATCACGGTCACTCAATCTAAAAATAATGGAAAGCGTATCTTTATTTTCATTTGTGAAGGTGGCAGTCAATTCTTTGGCCAGGTAATCAACCCGACTCACTTTAGCTTTTTTCAGTTCGTAGGTATTTTTAACCGTCAGCGTATCGGTGGCAATGTGTTTTAAACCAGTTGAAAAATCACCAATTGAGCTTTTTAAACCCAAAGGTGAATCCTCAATAAATGAATTGTCACTATAGTATATCCGGTATGTGACTTTACCTTCAGCATTGTCTAATTTTAAGGAAATTTGACCGTTGGGGCTTTTCAGAGTACCGATGTTTTGTGCAGCGGAATCTAAACAGGAGAAAACAACGGCAAGAAGGATAAGGTATTTGAAGTATGAAATCATTATAATTTATTTATTGAAAGAATCTATTAATCTTATATATATATTTCTCAAAGGTTGTGATTGAGCTTTTTTGCAGCAATGGAACTTTATTTTACAATAAATTGAATAGCTGACATATATAGCAGCAAAACTTATATTTTGCCCAGCCAATTTTTGTCCGAGAAATAAAAAAGAAAAGGTTTTCGCTTTAAGTGTTATATTTACATTTCAAATAAATAAAATATATCCGTGAATTGCAATTTTAAGATAGGGAAATAACAAATTCTATGTGAAAACTATGTTTGGCGATATTTAATCTTCACACCTGCTTTGATTTATTTTTGTAATTTTTGTTACATTATTATCGCAGCATTTTGAATGTGCCAATCAATACATATAAAATTAATGTAGGCTTTACTGAAAAATATTTAGCTTTGACAACTCGCTCGAATTATTAATACGCATAATAAAGATTAAATTCCATGCAGTAAGCGCCATTATATTATCTGTACTTCTATCGAGAAATAATAGTTAGACAGTCAATGTATATTTAGCGCATTGTCTAAAAACGTATTACTTAAAAACCTTAGTAACTATATAAATGTTAAACAGTTATAATAAAGAAGATAAAATACTTTTAGCAGTAGACTGTATAATTTTTGGTTTCGATAAAAACGAACTCAAAATACTTTTAATAAAGCGTGATTTTGAGCCGGAAAAGGGAAAATGGTCACTCATGGGAGGATTTTTGACCCAGTCAGAAAATCTTGACGAAGCTGCAGACCGCATACTTGTTACCCTTACCGGAATTGAAAATGTTTATATGGAGCAGCTTTACACTTTTAGTAAGGTGGATCGAGATCCGGGCGAGCGCACGCTTTCCACTGCGTATTTTGCACTCATTAGTACGACAGCGCACAGTGAGCAGCTTATAAAACAATTTTCAGCGCAATGGCACAATATTGATGAGGCACCAGATCTAATTTTTGACCATACAGAAATGGTGGGTAAAGCTATTAAACGCTTGCGCCGCCGTGCAATCTCAAAACCAATAGGCTTCGAACTATTGCCTGAAAAATTCACGATGAAAAAGCTTCAAAAATTGTATGAGGCAATACTGGATGAAAAACAAGATAAACGCAACTTTATAAATAAGGTCAATAGTCTGGACGTATTGGTAAAACTGGATGAGAAAGACATGACTTCATCCCGAAAAGGATCTTTTTTATACCGCTTTGATAAAGAAAAATACGATGCCAAAGTAAGTGATGGATTTACCTTTAAGATTTAAAAAGTAAGCGTAATTACGGTGCCTTTTTTTAAATTACTATGCACCTTTATTTTTCCCTGATGTAATGTCATAATCTGCTTACAAAGGCTCAAACCTATCCCGCTCCCGGTTTTTTTTGTGCTGAAGAATGGAATAAAGATGCTTTCGAGTATTTCTGGAGGGATGCCATCTCCGTTATCTTTCACTTGAATGCTCAAATTTCCGCGTAAATTTCGCTCTGCGGAAATCAGTATCTCCGCTTGTGACCTGTTTTTACAGGCATCAATGGCGTTGAGGATAAGATTGATAAGTACTTGCTCAATAAGATACGTATCTATTTCAAGTTCTAGATTGGGTTGCTTTTGATCGAAATTTAAACCGATCTCCTTTTTGAGCAGTGAGGGACGCATAAGATCGCTGATGTTCTTAAAAAGACTTTCTACGGTTATGTTGCTCAAATTAAGCTGCGTCACTTTATTCAGGCTTCTGTAGGTCTTGGCAAATTTCATCAATCCCTCACTGCGCTTTTTTATACTTAAGATCCCATCGTTCATATCTTGAAGATCGAGAGGTCGCGAAGCAGTGCCGTTAAGATTTGCAGCCACCTGATTTTGCAATGTTTCGGCCAGTGATGAAATGGGCGCGATGGAATTCATGATCTCATGGGTCATTACGCTCAAGAGTTTTTTCCATGCCTCGGCCTCATTTTCATCTAGCGTACGCTCAATATTCTGAACCACGATGAGTTTAAACGAACCTTCTTCCAGCGTAAAAACCGTATCGGATATAAGAACTTTAAGCATTTCCTGCCGCATGTTCAAAGTTACGGATTCTGCTTTGTGGTGATAGGTTTCAAACAATTCAATAAAAACCTCAGGCCGCCGCCGCGCTATAAACTGAATGTTTTTAAAAGCCGGAAAATCAAGAATGTTCAAAAAGGAATCGTTGGTCCATAGTACTTCCCCGCTTTCCAGATTATAGGCGATTATACCAACATCTACCATGGCGAGAATTTTTTGCAGATACACAAACTGCATCTGTCGCTCGCTATTCATATCGCGAATGGTTCTGTTTACAAGATTAAAACCCCTGTTTAGAGCTCTCATTTCCGAAGGACCTTTTTCTTCCACAAAAAAGCGGGAGAAATCGCGGTATTTTACGGCCTCAAAAAAATCATCTATCGCTACAAAGCGCTTGGTGATAAATTTGTAAAGGTTGTAAAAAGAAATGCAGGCAAACAAACCGCCGCAAGCAATGGCGTAGATTTGATGTTCCAAAATACCATAACAAAGGAGCATTAAAAAGCCGAAAAGCATAAAAATGCGCAACCCAATGATAAAAAAATAGCGTTTATAAATCATGCTTATCCAGTCTTCTGTATAAAGCTGCCCGGGTTAAACCCAGTTCTCGTGCCGATTTTGAAATATTCCCGCTGTTTTTCTCAATTACTTTTAAAATCGTATTCTTTTCCACAATTTCTAAATTGGTTTCTTTTGCCATTGTGGTCACAACACCAGATTCAATAGGGGAAAAAACGAGATCTTGCGCATCAAGCGTATTGTTTTCCGTCATGATCACGGCGCGCTCTAAAGCGTACTGGAGTTCACGTACATTCCCAGGAAACGAATGGTTTTTCAGTTTTTTAATAAAGTTGGAATCTATTTTTATGCCAGTTTTACCATATTTTTCGCTATAAATGGCAATAAAATGGTTTGCCAATTGGGTTATATCGTTCCCACGATCGCGTAAGGGCGGCATAAGAATATCTACGGTATTAATACGGTAAATAAGGTCTTTTCTAAATTTTCCTTCATCAGCCAGATCGGTAAGGCTGGTATTTGTGGCACAGATCAACCGAATATCTACAGGAATGGAAACATTAGAACCCAGCGGCGTTACCTCTCGGTTCTGCAACACGGTAAGCAGTCGCGCTTGTTGGCCTAGCGTGATATTGCCTATTTCATCTAGAAAAAGCGTACCGCCCTGCGCAGCTTCAAAACGGCCCTTCCGGTCTTCACGGGCATCGGTAAAAGCGCCTTTTTTATAACCAAAAAGTTCGCTTTCAAACAAAGTTGACGTTAATGCACCAACGTCCACTTTTACAAAAGGCTTGTCCCTGCGATTCGAATGGTCGTGAAGTGCCTGTGCGATAAGATCTTTTCCGGTACCGTTTTCTCCAAGAATCAAGATATTTGCATCTGTGGGAGCCACTTTTTTCAGTTTGGTATACACATCCTGCATCGGTGCGCTCTCCCCTATTATTGGGGTTTTCAGTCCGGCATCGACTTTCCGTTCTTTGATGTCCTTTTTCTTTTCGATTAGTTCTTGAACCGCCTGAATGATCTTTTCGTTTTTCCACGGCTTGACCATAAAATCAGACGCTCCTTCCTTCAATGAACGTATGGCCAGATCTATATCGCCATATGCCGTAATTAGGATCACATCTACTTTGGGATTGATAGATTTGATTTTATTCAACCAAAAAATACCTTCATTTCCTGTATTTACCATTCCATTAAAATTCATGTCCAGAATGGCCAGGTCAAAAGTGTTACGCTCAAAAAGACTACTTATTGTGTTGGGGTTTTTGGCCACCACCACTTCTTTTACGAGCGGTTTAAAAAGCAAGCGCAGGGCGGTGAGAATGTCCTCATCGTCATCAATTATAAGTAAGCTGGTGTTTTTTAAGAGCATTCAATCTTTCTGTTAAGTGCGAAGCTTATTTAATTCATTAGAGGAAATCAGCATCTGAAAATTTTTTGAATTAAGTCCCTTGACCATTTTTTTATCTCCGGTCCACAAAGGTGCATTAAGTTCTAAACTTAAAGCCACAAACGGTTTATCGAAAATATCGAAATCATGAGTCAACATTTCTGCTTTTTCCAATGATCTGAATTAATATGCTCTATATCAATCAACTGTATTTCCTTGAAAAATATACGTAATAAAAAATAAAATTGCTTTTGGGTATATTCTGATAATTTGAGAAGTTTCGCCTTATGCCTTAGAAGTTCATCCATAGCAATGGTAGGCGTATAAAATTCAAAACTATCTCCAGAATTGAGCAAAATATCTCCATTAAATCCATCTGAATTTAGAATGCCACTAAAAATGATATTTGTATCTACTACAAATATCAATTTAAGGATTTATCTTCGTTTCTCTCATTCCAATCTGACTTCACTTCTTCTGTGAAAGAATCAATTTGTTTCTGTGTTGCCTTACTTTTTGCCGTGATTTGACGAAACTTAATATAATCCAGCAGGCGCGGTACGCACTTAAAATCTGTATCAAGCGGAAGCTTTATAAGAATTTCATTCTCGGTTCTCTTTATTTCCATGACCCCTTATCATTAAATTAAACTTCTTTAATCAAAAATTACAATAATATAATAGCGCAAAAGTTAGGTTTTTTTAAATGAATTTAGAAGCAAAGCACGCAATATAGCTTAGCAAGCTACATCATAGCAATTTTTAATATGACGATTAGAAATGCAGAATTCTTAATTTTCTAAGGAACTTCCTTCATTGGTAATACGTCGAATTAGCAAATTATTTTAAGATTCGGTTGCTTCGATACATTCCTCCCAAGTGGGAATACTCAATGACCTTATACAATTTTAAATTCAGAATTACAAAAAACCTGTACCATCACCGCACACCACCTGTTCGAAATCGAACACTTCACGAAGCTATAAAAATTTTAAAAACTTGTTATTCAATAATTTACGATTTTGGCACTACTTTGTCTATATACTTAATGAAATCAAAAATTTATATGGACATCCCTTTAAAAAAGAAACGTTTTACTACCTCCCGGTTACTGTTAATAGGCGGTGCCGTGCTGCTTGTCGCCTTGATCGTTTTTGTACTTATCTCGTCTACCGGAAATTCAAAACTGAATGTGGAGACCGAAAGAATCAGCATAAATACGGTAAAAAACGGGGTTTTTCAGGAGAATATACCCGTTAATGGGGTGGTTTTGCCAATAACCACTATTTATCTGGACGCGCTAGAAGGCGGCCGTGTGGAAGAAAAATATGTTGAAGATGGAGCTATCCTAAAAAAAGGAGATTCTATTTTACGTCTGTCAAACACAGATTTAGAGCTTACTCTTGTCAATCAGGAAACTTCGGTGTATAACCTGCTCACGCAGATGCAGATTCAAAAAACGGCGGCTCGTCAGAATACCATTAACAAGCTCAATCAAATGACCGATGTCGAAAACCAGTTCATAGAAGCCAAACGCATCTATGATATGAATAAAAAACTGTTTGATAAAGGCGTTGTTGCTGGTCAGGATTATGAAAAATCAAAAAACGATTTCAACTATCAGAAAGAACGCATGCAACTTACCAAACAGATTTTAGGTCAGGATTCCATAGCCGTAAACCAGGAACAGGTTCAGTCGCAGCGGTCGTATGCACAAACCCAAAGCGCACTTGAACTTATGCGCAAAAAAGTACAGGACCTCGTTGTAAAAGCGCCTGTAGACGGCCAGTTAACTTCGCTTGATGCGGAAATAGGCCAGAGTAAAAACAAAGGCGAACGTCTGGGACAGATTGACGTACTGAGCGGTTATAAAGTGCGCGTAGACGTTGATGAACACTATATCTCCCGAATTTATACTGGGCAAGAAGGCACCTTTTCTTTCGACGGAAAAGAATTTACACTTACCATCAGAAAAGTTTATACCCAAGTTACCAATGGCCGCTTTCAGGTAGATATGGAATTTGAAGGTGATGCACCGGAAGGTATTCGTCGTGGGCAGACCTTGCAGATTCGGGTGGCATTAAGCCAGGAAAAACAGGCGCTTTTGATCCCAAAAGGAGGATTTTTTCAACAAACGGGTGGCAACTGGATCTTTAAAGTGAGCACCGATGGACAAACCGCCTACAAACAAGACATCCAATTAGGAAGCCAAAACACCGAATATTATGAGGTTTTGAGCGGTTTACAGCCAGGCGATCAAGTAATAACATCAAGCTATGATAATTATGGCGATGTGCAGGAACTGGTACTTAAGCGGTAGAGGTTGAAGGTTAAAGGTTGAAAGTTGCATATTCTGCTACGAAAAATTATCAATTAGCAGATGCTTTGCGACCTGCAAGGCGTTGCCTGAGGTACGAAGGCCTCCTTATAGGTCTGACTCTACAGTAAACAATTATCAGTAAGCAGTAAACAGTAACTAATAACGATTAAACAATTCAACAATAACCAATTATACGATTCAACAATAAACGACTCAACAATCCAACATAATAACCGACAAGATAACTATACTCTTAATAATCATCACTTGTTTAGAATCTTTAATATTTAACGCTTTATGATCACCATTACAGATTTAGAGAAATACTACGCCACCGAAGAGGTCAAGACCATTGCCCTAAATAAGCTTTCGTTTAACGTGCAGGAAGGCGAATTTGTTGCCATAATGGGTCCGTCGGGATGTGGAAAATCTACGTTGCTCAATATTCTGGGACTTCTGGACGATCCGGATGGAGGTAGTTTTATTTTCAACGGCATTGAAGTGGCAGGTTTTAATGAGCGAAAAAGAGCGGATTTAAGAA
Organism: Flavobacteriales bacterium; assembly: GCA_038199845.1. Classification (GTDB taxonomy): domain Bacteria; phylum Bacteroidota; class Bacteroidia; order Flavobacteriales; family Flavobacteriaceae; genus Leeuwenhoekiella. The sequence goes on along the minus strand of JBBPYO010000587.1, from coordinate 4,029 downwards.
AGCACAATATCGGTTTTGTATTCCAAAGCTTTAACCTCATCGACGAACTTACGGTTTTTGAAAACGTGGAATTACCGCTCATTTATACTGGCGTTAAAACCGCAGAGCGGAAGGAGCGCGTGCATGAAGTGCTTGAAAAAATGCAAATTATGCATCGTCGGAAACACTTTCCGCAGCAATTATCAGGTGGGCAGCAACAGCGCGTAGCCGTGGCACGAGCGGTGGTAAACAAACCCAAACTCATTCTCGCCGATGAGCCTACTGGTAACCTGGATAGCACAAACGGTAACGAAGTAATGGACTTGCTAACGGAACTCAATGAGGCTGGCACCACAATCATTATGGTGACCCACAGTGAGCATGACGCCAAATACAGTCACCGTATCATAAGAATGCTGGATGGGGAGAAAGTGACGGAGAATATATTAGCCGAGTTTAAAAGTGTCCCCCCAGCCCCCAAAGGGGGAGCCCTTTCTGAGACGGAGAAGTTGCAGTAGGGAGTTGGGAGTTTTCAGCGGTCAATTTTAAAATATACAAGACCTCACAGGTTTTCAAAACCTGCGAGGTCTAAGCCGAATCTTGAATAATAGGGATTCATTCATCAATTATCAATCAGTGCTGAACCACTTTTCAGCAATCAATCAAAAATCAATCAATCATGTTCAAAAACTATCTCAAAATAGCATTTAGAAGTTTAAAAGGGCAACCCTTTTTTACGTTGATCAATACGCTGGGGCTCGCCATAGGAATGGCGGGTGGTTTATTGATTGCGCTTTATATTTATGAGGAGCTGAATTATGATAATATGTTTGCAGATGCCGACCGGATCCATAGAATTGATATGGATATTAAATTTGGCGGCGCCGAGATCAAAAGTGGGGAAACAGCTCCACCAATGGCGGAAACTTTGGAGAAAGATTTTCCGGAGGTGGAAATTACCACGAGATTTAGAAATCTAGGTAGTAATCTATTTCGGAGCGTAGACAAAACCACCAATATTAAAGAACTTCACACGACCTATGTTGATTCCACTTTCTTCAAAATGTTTGGCATTAAGCTCATTGCAGGCGATGAGGAAACAGCTTTAAAGGAAACCAATACTTTGGTACTAACGAGAACGGCGGCAGAAAATCACTTTGGCAGCAAAGATGTTGTGGGCAAAAGTCTTTTAGTAAATAATAAAGAGACGTATGTGATAACGGGAGTCATGGAAGATCTGCCCAAAAATTCCTTTTTAAATGATTACAGCGTATTTATGGCGATGGCCGGCAATGTTGCCTCGCGCGAAAATATTTGGGGCAACAACAACTATTTTACCTACGTAAAACTATCGCCAAAAACCCAAATCGATAATTTTCAGGTGCAACTGGAAGGTTTGGTTGAAAACTATGTTTTGCCCTGGGCGCAAAGAACTTTCCCTGGTTTGACCAAAGAATCTTTTGCCGCTTCTGGAAATTACATACGGTACCATACCATACCGCTTACTGATATTCATCTGTATTCTGAAAATCAGAATGAAATGGGCGAAAAAGGTACAATTCAGAATATTTACATTCTCTCATTTATTGGATTTTTTCTACTATTTCTGGCTTGTGTGAATTTCATGAACTTATCTACCGCACATTCTTTAAAAAGAGCCAAAGAAGTGGGAATTCGTAAGACGCTGGGCTCCAACAGACTTCAATTGATCATTCAGTTTCTTACAGAATCCGGTCTGGTTTCATTTTTATCAATGATTTTGGCCATTATCATTGCCTTTATTGCGCTGCCCAACTTCAATACACTAGCGGGTAGATCTATCACAATTCCATTTAACGAACCTTTATTTTATGTTGCGGTTCTACTAATTTCCCTGGTTTTGGGACTTATTTCCGGTAGTTATCCCGCTTTTGTCATATCCCGATTTATTCCGGTAGAAACACTCAAGGGTAACGGGTTTAAAACTGGCGGCGCGTGGAACATCAGAAGTGTACTTGTCGTTTTTCAATTTGGAGTTGCCGTGTTCTTGATCGTTGGTACCTTGGTGATTTACCAACAGTTGGATTTTATCCAAAGTAAGGATTTAGGGTTTGATAAAGAACAGGTTTTAGTAATCAATGATACCTATTCACTGGGCCAAGAACTTGACGGATTTAAGCAAGATGTTCTTCGTGTGAGCGCTGTACAAAGTGCCACGTTGAGCAGTTTTATGCCTACACCATCTTCCAGATCTAACAGTTCCTTTTTTAAGGATGACGCCATGAGTCAGGAGTTTGCAATACAAATGCAGACGTGGGATGTTGATAATGATTATCTGAAAACCTTGAGTTTAGAGTTGGTTGCCGGTCGCGATTTCAATAGTCAATTTCCTGCAGATTCTACCGCTGTGATCATAAATGAATCGACGCTGCCCATGCTGGGTTTGAATGCAGAAAATGCCATCGGAGCTAGAATTACGGAGGATATCCAAACGGAGAATCCCGTATTCTATCACGTCATTGGGGTCATCAAGGATTTCCATTATGAATCCCTGCGAGAAAATATAGGTGCGCTGGGACTGTTTCTGGACAAGTCTACCGGATCAATGGCCATCAAGTTAAAAGCAAATGAATTTGCCAGTGCCATTACCACCATTGAAGATCTCTGGACAAGGCATGCCCCGGGCCAGCCATTCAATTACAGCTTTATGGATGATGCTTTTGATGCTTCCTACAAAGAAGAACGTCGTCTGGGAAGCATTTTTATAGTTTTTACATGTCTCTCTATTTTTATCGCTTGTTTAGGTCTTTTTGGCCTGGCTGCTTTTAATGCCTTAAATCGAACCAAAGAAATAGGTGTGCGCAAGGTTTTGGGCGCCAGCGTAAGTCAGATCACCCTTAGCTTAACTATAGATTTTATTAAACTCGTTGCAATAGCCACGCTGATCGCATTGCCATTGGGTTGGTATTTTATGAATATCTGGCTGGAAGATTTTTCATACCGCATACAGATAGGATGGGAAATCATGTTCTTTTCTGCGCTGTTAGTGACTACCATCGCAGTAATGACCGTCAGTTTTCAGTCTATAAAAGCCGCTATTGCAAACCCGATAAAAAGTTTAAGAACTGAATGACCTACAAGGTATTGCCGCATGACTCCTTTTAAATATTAACTCAAATATTGAAAATTAAAACAGCAAGAAAAACCTAAAAGGAATCCCCTGAAAAATTGGGAATACCTTGCAGGATTCAGAAGAAAAAAACAGCCTAAAATCGGCCTAAAACGACCCTAAAACGCCTAAAAACAGTAAAAAATGATCAATAATTATATCAAAATAGCTTTTAGAAACCTTTGGAAAAACAAGGGATATAGCGCTCTAAATATTTTCGGTCTGGCTATCGGGATCACCTGTGCGAGCCTTATTTTTCTTTGGGTAAAAGATGAAATGAACTTTGATCAAGTGATTCCAGATAAAGATTTGGTCTATGCCGTACCTACAAACCAAAAATACGATGGAGAATGGCGTACTTTTTTTATAGCCACTCCCGGACCTTTGGCAGCAGCACTAAAAACTGAAATACCGGAAATCGCAAAATCCGCACGCCTGCGCGACGAACATTTTTTATTTAACGTAGGCGACAACGCAGTGAATAGCAGCGGCAATTATGCCGATCCCGATATCTTCGATATTTTTGGTCTTCAGTTTATTGAAGGGAACGCGCAAAACGCTTTTCAAAATAAAAAAACCATTGTTATTACACAGGAATTGGCCGCAATTCTTTTTGGCAAGAATCAAAAAGCACTGGGGAAAACCATTCAGGTAGACCGCAAAACAAATTACACCGTTACCGGTGTCATTGCAGATTTTCCAGAGAACACTACCTATCAATTTTCCTTTCTTGTTCCCTTTGAAAATTTTACTGATGGTAAAGAATGGACCCAGGGTTACGGAAGCAATTTTACAAATACCTTCGTTAAATTGAAATCGGGTGCAAATATAGATCAGGCCAATACTAAAGTGAAAGCGATCCTACCTTCTAAAACCGATGATAAAGATACCGAAGCGATCTT
>JBBPYO010000586.1:0-5128 GCA_038199845.1 Flavobacteriales bacterium | reverse complement strand
TTAAGATTCTCTATATTATTCTGGTAAACTCTAAAATAGAGTAAATTTGGTAGGAAATAGAGAAAACCCTTTTATAATAAAACTAGAAAAATATGCTGGTAAAAAGAATCCTATTAATGCTTCTTATTATTTTAGGCATTCCATTTTGTTTGCAGGCACAAGAATGGCAAACCGATCTCAATCTGGCAGAAAAAATTGCTGTTGAAGAAAACAAGCCAATCATTTTAGTATTCCAAGGGTCAGACTGGTGTGCACCATGTATAAAATTGGATCGCGAGATCTGGAATACTGACACTTTTAAAAAGTATTCAAAAGACCATTTTGTGATGCTCAAAGCAGATTTTCCACGGAGTGGTAAAAATGCTTTGGAACCTGAACAGCAGGAAAGAAACAACAAATTAGCCGAAACCTACAATAAAGAAGGTTATTTCCCGCTCGTGGTGGTTTTAAATGAAAATGGAAAAGTACTGGGCAAAACCGGTTATAAACACACTACTCCCGAAGATTACATAAAAACCCTCATTTCATTTCAACAATAATGTTGAGAAAAATCGTCCTTTTTGCCGGATTATTGACCATTTCTGCCACTATTTCTGCCCAAGAAACGCATAAGCGCGTACTCAAATTAATGGGTAGCCGCTTTGAGGTTATAGTAGTAGCGCAAGATTCGGTAGAAGCGGAAGCGGATATTGATTTGGCGGTAGCCGAAATTTCCCGGATCGAAAAACTGATTTCCTCTTGGGATCCCAATTCGCAGACCTCAGAAGTCAACAGAAATGCTGGCATAAAGCCAGTGCCTGTCGCTCAGGAACTCTTTGATCTTATTAAGCGTGCCAAAGTAATTTCAGAATTGACCGATGGTGCTTTTGATATCAGTTACGCATCAATGGATGCGCTCTGGAAATTTGACGGCAGCATGACCAGCATGCCAGATTCGACTACAGTAAAAGCTTCGGTACAAAAAGTAGGCTATGAAAATATCATTTTAAATCAAAGTGATCATAGCGTTTTTCTGAAACTGCCGGGCATGAAAATAGGTTTTGGCGCCATCGGGAAAGGCTATGCCGCAGACAAAGCCAAGGAGCTATTGATGGAAAAAGCCGTTGTCGCGGGCATCATAAACGCTTCCGGCGATATGAGCACTTGGGGCAAACAACCCGATGGCAGTACTTGGAAAGTGGCGATAACCAACCCAATGAACAAAAATAACGCTTTTGCATTGCTTCCCATTGAAGAGGGCGCGGTTGTCACTTCTGGCAATTATGAGAAATTTGTGACTTTGAACGGCACGAGATATTCGCACATTATTGATCCGCGTACAGGTTATCCTTCTACAGGTATCATCAGCGCGACCGTTTTTGCACCAAAAGCTGAACTCGCCGACGCGCTGGCAACATCAGTATTTGTAATGGGAAAGGAAACTGGAATAGACCGTATTAATCAATTACCAAATATAGAATGTATCCTAATTGATGATCAAGGAAATATAAGCACTTCAAAAAATATAAAAATAGATACAAAATGATCAAAAAAATAGGATTTATTGCCGTTCTGCTGGTCTGTCTCAGTTCTTGCACCGCCGTTAGGGAATACGAAAAAGTGTACATCAACGATCCAGATATGGTATTGGGAACTAAAAATATAGATCGCTTTGAGACTAATTTTCACGCGTACCGTGAGGCAGCGGTGGGAGCCAATGGTGGCAAAACAGGTGGCGGTTGTGGCTGCAATTAATATTTAATTATGAAGGGATTTTTATTGATTCTAATCGGTTTTTGGAGTGGAATGAGCGTTTTTGCGCAAACGGCAGATTCGACCAGTACCTATAAAAAACGGGTGCTAGAAAACACCGAAGTCGATATATTGTCTAGCTATTATTCTCAAACCGGGGACAATGCAGCGGTGACCGGCGGTCGCGGAACTGAGGAGTTGACCGATTTTGCACCCAGCATTGTAGTTGCGATTCCATTAAATGCAGATGATGTGCTGAATATTGATGCCAATATTTCAGCGTACACGTCGGCATCTTCTAGTAATATCGATCCGTTTGATGGTTCTGGTCCGGCCGATCCTTTTGTGTCCTCCTCCGGAGCATCTTCCGGTGATGTGTGGACGAATTTAAACGCTTCCTACAGCCACAGTTCAGACGACCGGGATAAAATCTGGTCTGCAAATGTTTCCTTTTCCAATGAATATGATTATTTTTCAGTGGGTTTCGGTGGAAGCTATTCGCGCTTGTTCAACGAGAAAAATACGGAACTCAGTGTAAAGGCCAATGTTTTTCTGGATTCCTGGAAACCGATCTATCCCATTGAACTGCGCCCTTTTGCGGAAGGCGGAAACGGACTTGCAAATTATTTGTTCCGAAATTATACTATAACCGGAAATGCGGATTACCAACCGCAGTTTGTTGAGTTTCAAAATAAATCCCGTAATTCGTATTCAGTAGGTTTTACATTTTCGCAGATCTTATCTAAGAAATTACAGGCAGCAATGGAACTTGACCTTGTGCAACAGGACGGTTTGCTCTCCACTCCTTTTCAACGAGTCTACTTTCAGGATGTCGAAGATTCTTTTATTGAAAATTTCCAGTTGGCCGATGCCATTGAACTATTGCCAGATACCCGCTTTAAAATTGCTGTGGGCGGCCGTTTGAACTATTACTTGAACGAGATTTTTGTTTTGCGCGGGTATTATCGGTATTATACTGATGACTGGGGAATACGATCGCATACCGCAAGTCTGGAAGTTCCCATAAAAATAGCGGAAAAATTTACCGTTTATCCTTCCTATCGCTATTATACCCAGACCGCAGCCGATTATTTTGCTGGTTATGAATCACATTTTTCAACGGAAGGATTTTATACATCAGATTATGATCTATCTGATTTTAATGCAAATCAATATGGTTTTGGAGTAACCTATACCGATATTTTCACCAACTTCCACATCTGGAATTACGGCCTTAAAAGTATAGATTTGAAATATAACCATTATGCAAGGAATTCAAATTTTAAAGCCGATATTATTGCCGCTGGCTTTAAATTTATTCTTGATTAAACGAGTAATTTTCTTAATCAAATCTAAGTTATATTTTGAAAAACGAAAACCATTACGGAAACAGGAGCGGCTTGTTACGCGCAGCGGTTCTGGGGGCCAATGATGGAATTCTATCGGTAACCAGTATTGTTATAGGTGTTGCCGCAGCTGGTCAAAAGCCGGAAGCCATTATTTTGGCCGGCTTGGCAGGACTTGTGGCCGGCGCTTTCTCCATGGCGGCCGGCGAATATGTTTCGGTAAGTTCGCAGAGCGATATTGAAACTGGCGACCTTAAACGTGAACGATTGGAATTGGAACATCATTATGACGAAGAGCTCAAGGAACTTACAGGTATTTATAAAGAACGCGGGCTGGATGCTGAATTGTCACTACAAGTCGCAGAACAATTGATGCAAAACGATGCGTTGAAGGCGCACGCACGCGACGAACTTGGGATCAATGAAATAACCACCGCAAATCCACTTCAGGCGGCACTTTCTTCTGCAGCTTCATTTCTGGTGGGCGGGGCGTTACCGGTGCTGCTCGCTTTTCTTATTCCCTTGCATTTAATGGAATATGTGCAGTATGCCGGTGCCCTGTTCTTTTTGATCATATTGGGAACGGTTGCCGCGAAAGCAGGAGGTTCTAGCATTCCAAAAGCCGTTTTGCGCATAAGTTTCTGGGGAACACTCGCCATGGGAATGACAGCACTGGTGGGACATTTATTTGGAACGGGTCTGGCTATTTAATTTTTTCTCTTTGAAATCTAGCCTGAATTTAATGTTTTAGCTTGTTAAGGATCTCCTTTCTTAATTACAGTGTTTTGGAATGCAGGAAAATGTGCTGAATAAGTAGTGATTTCAATTGTTGGAATAATAATGATTTGAAAAAGTCGCGATAAATAATACATTACTTTTACGCATCAACTTCATTTTACGTTACTAAATTAAAAGAAATTTTCACCCCTTCAATGATCATACTCGTACCAATAATGGCAATGATCAATCCCATGATCTTCTCAATGACCGAAATAACGTTAAAACCGATCTTTTGTGCTATTAAATCGCTCATTTCAAAGGTAATGTAGGTCAATAAACACATTAATGCAAAAATGAGAATCACTAGAATTATGTGCATATAATCTGCATCGGAAACAAAATTCATGGCAGTAACTATGGTCCCAGGCCCCGCCAAAATTGGTATTGCCAAAGGTGAAATGGCAATATTCTCATCAATATTTATTTCCTTTAAATGCTTAACATTAGACTTTTTAGACTGTAACATTTGAAAACCGACAAAAAAGATGAGAATACCACCAGTTATTTTAAATGCGGGTATTGTTATACCAAACAGTTCAAAAATAAACTTACCCAATAAAACAAAAACAGTCACAATTACAAAAGCAATGAGCACCGCCTTTTTGCTTATCCTTTGCTTTGTTTTTCGATCTGCACCGTCCACCAGGGAAAGGAATATTGGCATATTTGAAATAGGGTTCATAATGGCAAAAAATCCCGTGAAAACAGCAATCGAAAAGGTTAAAAGATTATCCATTAGTCTTTTTACTGTAGCTAATTTGAAATATATTTTTGGTAAAGATATTGGTTATATTTAGATAGATGTTGTAATAACTTAAATATCCGCTAAGTGTTATATAAGAATGTTATCCTTACCGAAAATCCGTTAAGTTTTATTGACTTTCTGATTGTTTTAGATCATTTTAATCATTTTTTGGGCGTTCCCTGCGGATCGGGCTTTCCCTGCAATCTTTTTATTCGTCCCTTATAAAAAGGATTTCCGATTCAATCCCTAACGCAGATTGGGATATAATGATAAAATTTGTAAATAAAGATGAAACGAATGCAAAGCTTCGACTGTTTTTTTTTGCTTAAGAATACTTAGGTGGAAATTGATTTTACAATTATTGTTTTAGGATGATTATAAGTACATAGGAATGATTTTCGAAAATGCAATTGTCGATGCCTGAAATACGTTGACCGTTTTCGGTTGGATAAAACCAATCAAACATGGCAAATTTAAATGATTTAAAAAAGAGTTTCGACCTTAGCTGCAACCGTACTTTCGGCGA
>JBBPYO010000585.1:0-7459 GCA_038199845.1 Flavobacteriales bacterium | reverse complement strand
AGTGATGAGGCGGTATTGGTCTTCGCCCAGATCATTAAATTCCCAAACAATGGCTTCTGCCTCGGGGAAATCTTTTTCGCCAGCGAGCTGATCATCAAAAAGGCGTCTAAGAACAGCGCGTTCTATGATTCCTGCCGAAAGTGCACGAAGCGCAAAATATTTGTCTACTTCAATTTCTACTTTTTCGTTTTTAAACGGTTTCAGTTCAAACTCAATGATGCTGGCTTTGGCACTGGGGAAATTTCCATTATATGCTTTATAAAGAAGTTGGTTGATATGAAACAGTTCATGGTGATAATTGATATCTGCATATTCCTCAGAGATTTTATCCAGCAGCATTTCATGGGAAATCTGGTCTATTTGTCCTTCGTTTAAAGCGTCTCCCAGTTTATAATTGAGCACAATACGCGCAGATTCATCTGGTTCTCGGTCTGACATTGCAAGAAAAAGCATTTCCCGCAGTTCGCTTTCAGCCACATTCGCAGCTTCTTCAAATTCAAAAGCTTCTAGAAGCTGGCGGTAATCATCGCTGCTCCAATGCTCTAGGAATTCGTCTACAAGCTTGGCTTTGGTTATGGTGATATTGAATTTCATGGTTGCTTTATTTTGACCCCAAAGTAAGTAAATAGGCAATGGCTGCAAGCGGTGTTGGTACTTCTTTAACGCAGGTGATTTACCTTGATTATATTTTAGTTTTTGCTTATGAGCATTGTTAATAAAGCACAATTAAGCGTTTGTTAACACCCTAAAGTTACGCGCTGGTTTATTTTGAAGCAACTAATCAAAAATTTATAACCATGTCTATTTTAAGTATTGTTTTAGCCATTTTACTCCCGCCACTGGCGGTTTTTCTGAAGCACGGGTTGGGCGGCAAATTTCTTATCAGTATTTTGCTCACACTCATAGGTTGGCTTCCCGGTGTGATTTATGCGTTTTATGTGAATTCAAATTAGGCAATTGTACATTCGGGAAAAGTCCTAGAAGTCGTTTTACCCAGGAACAGAAGTACCTAAAAAAAGATCAAAACCAACCATATTCAATGAAAACGTATATTGCTTTTGGGATTGAAACGGATTTACTTATCCTACCGGAAGAAAGTTTTTTGCAAGGAACTTACAAAAAGATTGCATTGTAAAGCTTGACCTGCAGGAAATCGCCCAAAAAATAGTTTGGCGTTTTTGAAAAACAGTTGAGGTAGAATATAAACTCGATATTTTTTGAACAAAACAGCTTGTGTAGGACTCTTTAGGAATTTTCCATTAGACAATTCTAAAAAATTTGTTTTTGAACGTTAAAAGGTGATTTTCAAGCTTTTTAGGCAGATTTAAATTAAATAAGCTCGGGCGCACAACGATAAATAATTTAAAGTATCTTTGCGCTCTTAAATAATCATATTATAATCGGGGTCGGGTACCCCAAAAATTAATCAGTATGCCAGTAAAAATTAGATTGCAGAGACACGGTAAAAAAGGAAAACCTTTCTACTGGGTCGTAGCAGCAGATGCACGTTCAAAAAGAGATGGTAAATTTCTTGAGAAATTAGGAACATATGATCCTACTTCTAATCCTGCGGTTATTGACCTTGATGTTGACAACGCTGTAAAGTGGTTGCAAAATGGGGCACAACCCAGTGAGACTGCTAAGCGTTTACTTTCCTATAAAGGAGCGTTATTAAAAAACCATCTTGCAGGCGGTGTGCGTAAAGGCGCGATTACCGAAGAGCAAATGGAGGAAAAATTCAATGCTTGGTTAGATGAAAAAGGAGGCAGGATAGATTCTAAGAAAGACAACCTATCCCAGGCTCAAGAAAAAGCTAGAAAAGAAGCTCTAGAGGCTGAAAAAGCAGTAAATGATGCACGCATCGCTGCAAGCCAACCAGAACCAGAACCGGAAGCAGAGGTTAAGGATGAAAATGCCGATGCACCTGCAGAAGAAAATGGTGAAGAGCAAAAAGATGCTCCCGCTGATGCGGAAAAGCCAAAAGTAGAGGAAGCACCTAAAGAAGATGCTCCCGCTGCTGAGGAAAAAAAGGAAGAAGAATCTAAATAAAGCGCTAGTACGATGCTAAAAGAAGAATGTTTCTATCTGGGCAAGATCGTGCGCAAATTTAGTTTTAAAGGGGAATTACTGGCCAAATTGGACACGGATGAACCCGGAACTTACAAAAAGCTGGAATCAGTCTTTGTCGATATTAACGACAAACTGGTTCCTTTTTTTATTGCGTCATGCCGACTTCATAAATCTACCTTGCTGCGTATTGATTTTAAAGAAGTGGAAAATGAGACTGATGCAGAAGGTCTAATTGGTGCAGAGCTTTACCTGCCACTAGATAAATTGCCCAAACTCAGAGGCAATAAATTTTACTACCACGAGATTATCGGTTTTTCCGTTGAAGATGTAACTTATGGCCTCATAGGTACTATCAAGAGCGTAAATGATAATACTTCACAAGCTCTTTTTGTAGTCGATGCCAATGGTAAAGAAGTGCTTATTCCCATTATCGACAATTTTATAAAAGAACTTAAACGTGAAGATAGGAAGGTCATCCTTGATGTTCCAGAAGGGCTGATTGACGTTTATTTGTAAAATATTTTAATTTTTGCTTACTAAAGAAAATCCCTTCGGATTTATTATTCAGTAAATTAGTCGTTTATACACACCACTATTTATACATCACGCTTTAGGATAGTAAAGAAAAGATTTATATTATGCCTATAAATGGGAGTTACCGTCAATTTAAAGTAAAGGCGCTTTGCTAAAAAGAAAGCATACGCAGATGACGAAAATCAATTTAAAATAAAAACATGAAAAATATAAAATTTGTCTGTGCTATTTTTCTTTTCGCCTTGAGCTTTATAGGAAACGCACAAACTAAAAAAGCAGAACTTATTTATGTAATGGATCCTCAATGCAGCTGGTGTTATGCAAATAGCGGCAATATTGAGGAAATTGAAAAAGCGCTAAATGGTAAATTGGATATTACTTTAAACGTTGCCGGAATGTGGCTGGGAGATGGAGCACCGCAGGGTGGAGCGTCTTATTTTCAGAATGTCACCCAACATTTACCTTCGATGATTTCAAAAACCGGAGCTGAGATCGGTACTGGTTATTATGATCTCGCTTCAGATCCTTCCTATACTTTTAGCAGTCTTGAGCCCGCTGCCGCCATTGAACTGGTACGCACCATGAATCCTGAAAAAATAATTGTTTTTGCAGAAAATGTAGAGCATGCTTTATTTATGGATGGAAAACGCCTCGATAAGCTAGAAACATATTTAGAAATTATTGAAAAGCTGAATATGGACACAGGAATGTTTGAAAAAAACTGGATGAGCGAAGACAATCTGTCTAAAACCAAAGCAACTTTTGCACGTGCTAAAACTTTGGCCACCAACTTCCCTACTTTATTGCTACGACAAGGCACGAAAACGCAGGTTTTAGGCGTGGGATATTTTACAAAGGAAGAGATTATGCCAAAAATCGACGCTGCTCTAAAATAGTAAATTTTTTAATTGAATTCCCTAGAAGGTTTTATTCCTCGATCTTCCAGGTTGAAATTTAATGTGTTTTCGAATCCTGCCTTGGGTGCTTTTCCTGAAGTAGTTAATTCGGTAGTTCCTCGTTTTTTTATGCCAAAACCCTTCCATTTTAAACAATTTACAATAGCGCAAGACCGCACCGCCATGCAAGTGGGAACAGACGGCGTGTTGCTGGGTGCCTGGGTTCCTATTGAACATGAGCCTCAAAGCATTTTGGATATTGGTACGGGTACAGGCGTGATCGCGCTCATGCTCGCTCAGCGGTGTGATTCGCAAACTGTAGACGCGGTTGAACTTGATGATGCTGCTTACGAACAGGCAACCGAAAATTTTGAAGATTCTCCCTGGGGCGACCGTCTTTTCTGTTACCACGCGCATCTATATGAATTTGTCACCGAGATGGACGACACATACGATCTTGTTGTTTGCAATCCACCATTTTTTGAAAACGGACAAAAAACGGGTGATGATGCTCGCGATCAGGCACGTTTTGAAGAAGCGATGCCTTTTGAACTATTGGTTTCCGCGGCAGCGAAATTATTGAATCCTGACGGCATTTTCGCAGTAATCCTTCCCTATTCTCGTAAAGCGGACTTTATAGCGCTTGCGGCAGAATCAGAACTTTTTCCTCTGAAAATCACGAATGTGAAAGGTGCTCCAAATAAAGATTTTAAGCGGGTTTTAATTGCTTTTTCCAAAAAACCACAACTTATTACCGAAGAAGAGCTTACCATAGAAAAAACACGCCACGATTATACTAACGCGTATATCGCACTCACCAAAGCTTTTTATCTGAATATATAATCTTGCTGTATTTCAATCCTTTTTATCACTGAAATATACTTTTCCTCCTAAACAGGTAAAACATGTTTTGTAATTCTAAGCATTCCAATTACAGTTTATCCTAAGCAAACTGGAAAAAGTGATGAAAGTATTTCTACTGCGCCAGATGTGACATAAATCTCATATTTAAAACTATTCATGGATATAAAATTCAAACTTTGGAAAATCGCTGTTTTCTATCTAAAAATGATCTAAAAAGTGTCAATTATGGCATTTTATGCCTAATTTTCTTTTCGCTTTAACGCTTATAAATACAGCCAATTTATTGCTCGAAACGTAACAAATCCATAAATTTACGTGCAATTTATTGCGTATATTTTTATATTGACAATGAAAATAGCAATAACAATAAATTTTCTATGAAACCTGATCTTTTTGAAGCGCCAGACTATTACAATCTTGATGATCTGCTCAGCGATGAGCATAAACTTGTACGCAATGCTGCGCGAGATTGGGTAAAACGCGAGATTTCACCCATTATCGAAGAAGCTGCACAAAAGGCTGAATTTCCCAAACAAATTATTGGTGGTCTTGCGGAAATCGGTGCTTTTGGCCCTTATATTCCAGAAAAATATGGTGGTGCTGGGCTCGATCAGATTTCGTATGGTTTAATCATGCAGGAGCTAGAACGCGGCGATTCTGGTGTGCGTTCTACCGCTTCGGTACAATCGTCATTGGTGATGTACCCCATTTGGAAATATGGTAATGAAGCACAGCGCGAAAAATATTTGCCTAAGTTAGCTAGCGGTGAATTTATGGGCTGCTTTGGTCTTACCGAACCTGATCATGGCTCTGACCCCGGTGGAATGACAACCAATTTTAAGGACAAAGGAGATCATTTTTTGCTGAACGGAGCGAAAGCATGGATCAGTAATGCACCGTTTGCAGACGTTGCCGTGGTTTGGGCAAAAAATGAGGAAGGCAGGATTCATGGCCTTATTGTAGAACGCGGAATGGATGGTTTTACCACGCCCGAAACCCACAATAAATGGTCGTTGCGTGCGAGTGCCACCGGCGAACTTATTTTTGATAATGTAAAAATCCCCAAGGAAAATCTTCTGCCTAATAAATCTGGTCTTGGCGCGCCGCTGGGCTGTCTGGATTCTGCACGTTTTGGGATCGCCTGGGGTGCGATAGGTGCCGCGATGGACTGCTATGACACTGCTTTGCGCTACGCGAAAGAGCGACATCAGTTTAGTAAACCTATAGGCAGTTTTCAGCTTCAGCAAAAAAAGCTGGCCGAAATGATTACTGAAATCACTAAAGCTCAATTGCTTGCCTGGCGCTTGGGGACACTTCGCAATGAGGGTAAAGCAACATCTGCGCAAATCTCGATGGCAAAGCGTAATAATGTGGAAATGGCGATAAAAATTGCCCGTGAGGCGCGTCAAATCTTAGGTGGAATGGGCATTACCGGCGAGTATAGTATTATGCGGCATATGATGAACCTGGAGAGTGTAATCACGTATGAGGGCACGCATGACATTCATCTGCTCATCACGGGTCTTGACATTACTGGCTTAAATGCGTTCAATTAATTTAATGTTATCTAATTGTTCTCTTTGCGTTAAATCATTTTATTTTATCTCTTTGTTAGTCAGCAACTGGGCGCGCTTTTATAGCTTTGCAAATCAAATTTTAAGCTATGATCAAGGACATAGAAAAAGCTATTCAGCCTTACCAGCAACAATTGTTGGAACATTCACTTTATGAATCCCTAAAAACACCAGATGACCTTAAGTGTTTTATGGAACATCATGTGTTTGCGGTCTGGGATTTTATGTCTTTGTTGAAAGCGTTGCAATACGATCTTACTAAAGTATCAACGCCCTGGTACCCGGTGGGAAATCCCGAAATACGCTATCTTATCAATGAGATCGTTCTTGCTGAAGAGACTGATATTAATATGAACGGTGAGCGGCAGAGTCATTTTGAGATGTATCTGGATGCAATGGATAAAGCGAATGCTTCTACTGTTAAGATCAGTAAATTTCTAAATCATATTAGGCACGGCACAGATATCTTTCTGATTATTGCAGTAAGCAAAATACCAAAATCTGTAAAGAATTTTCTTCTCTTTACCTTTGATACCATCGAAGAGCGGAAGGCGCATAAAATCGCCGCTGCATTTACTTTCGGCCGTGAAGATTTGATTCCTTCTATGTTTACACAGATTATAGGCAGTATTCAGAAGAATTTTCCGAAGAAGGATTTGACACTATTCCAATATTATTTTGATCGCCATATTGAATTGGACGCTGATGAACATGGACCTATGGCCTTAAAAATGATAGCCGAACTTTGTGGTGATGATGCTACCAAGTGGAAAGAGGTTGAAGAAGTTGCTGTGCAGGCATTGCAAAAACGTATTGGGCTTTGGGACGGGATCGCGGAAGAAATTGAACTTAATTCAGTTGTGAAACCTGTTTAAAATAGGCGGAAAGGGATTTGTTGGAATTGGGTTTTAACTAAAGCTTGGAATATATCTTTAAACGGAATAAGTTTGGGTCTTCTAAAAAGTATGCTTGTTGTTGCGTTAAGTTCTTGAAATCGAGGTTGTCTGTATATATTTTAGCTAACGGTCTTGTATATGGCTCGTAGCGTGCAAATTAGCGTTTAATTTTCGGTTAAGCACAAGCCGAATTTTTAAATTTTACTAATTATTTTATTTTTGGGAATTTGTCAGATTTAAAATTTGGCGACTTCCTAAAAAATGCCCGAACCTTCGTGTTTGCAATGACTCGCGCTATTTTTTATATACGTTGTTGCCATTAGTACTTATTCCGCTGATAGTTCAATCGATAATCCCAAAGCATTTGCAATCAATGCGAAATTAGATAATTGAATATCCTCTCCGTTTTCAATTCGGGAAATGTATGGTCTTTTCTTTCCAACCTTTTCGGCGAGATTTTCTTGAGTCATATGTAATTCCTTTCTGCGATTTTTAATGATTTCTCCAAAATAATAGGAAAAAGCATCTTCTCTAAATTCTTCACGTTCTTTTGAACCTTCTTTTCCGTAACGTTTGGCAATCAGTTCTTTTGCGTTTATTGACTTTCCCATAATTATTTTTCTTT
>JBBPYO010000584.1:0-10280 GCA_038199845.1 Flavobacteriales bacterium | reverse complement strand
AGACCCATTAAATTTATGACTGTGCTCAAGTTGAACTTCACGTCCAATTATGTTTGTAAAATAAAAAACCTTTACAGTCAATATATTCTTTAGTATATTTAAGATTTATTTAAAAAAATATTCAAGAAAAAATGAAAATTTTAGAAAAAAATAAAAAAAATGACTATGAAAAAACTATTAAACCTTAAATTTTTTATGCTCCTTACGCTATGCGCAATCTGTTTTACTGGGTGTAGTGACGACGATGATTCTGGTAATATTATTGAAACCAATCAATCTATAGCAGATTTTGTTGCTTCGAATGCTGAATTTTCGATGTTGAATGAAGCGTTGACAATTACCAATTTAAACGAAGCATTAAATAAGAGCGGTACGTTTACCGTTTTTGCTCCAAACAATGCTGCTTTTTCAGCTTATTTAGGTGATACAGCGCTAGCCGACTTCGATAAAACCGCACTACGTCAACTTTTACTAAACCACGTAATAAGTTCGGCTGCTGTCTTATCAAGTAATTTGACAACTGGCTATTTGACCAACATGGCAACCTTTAGTGACTCTGATGCTAACTTAAGCATTTATATTAGTACAGCTGGATCAGCAGTTTCAATAAATGGCGAAGCTACTGTTATTGATGCAGATAATGAATTTACCAATGGCGTGGTGCATGTCGTTGATGCCGTCATTCCACTCCCAGACGTTACAACTTTCGCGTCAGCTGATCCCAACTTTAGTACTTTGGTAGCTGCATTGACAAGGGAAAGCGATTTTAAATATATCGCAACATTAGAAACTTCCGTAGATACAGCTCCTGCTCCTTTTACCGTTTTTGCACCTACAAACGCAGCTTTTACGGTTTTGCTGCAAGAACTGAATCTTGAGAATCTGGCAGATATTCCGACGGAAACTTTGCAGGCCGTTCTAAATTTACATGTGATTGCCGGCGCTAACGTACGTGCTGCAAATTTGGTATCGGGTCCAGTTACTACTTTGGGCGGAAATGTTGATATCGATGCAGAAAATGCCACAATCACAGATGCAAATGGTAGAATAAGTACTATTGTTGTCACTGATATACAAGCTGCAAATGGTGTAATACATGCAATAGATATTGTACTGCTTCCAGAAATGGGCGGACTGGAAACGATTGCTGATTTTATAGCGAATAATGCGGATTATAGTCTCTTACTTGAAGCATTACAACGTACAGATCTTGATGCTACGTTGAATGGTGAAGGTACTTTTACGGTTTTTGCGCCAACTAATGATGCTTTTGAAACATTTTTGGGCGACAGTTCTTTAGATGATGTGGATGTCGAAACTTTACGCCAACTTTTATTAAATCACGTCTTGAGCAGTACTGTTTTATCTAGTGATATAACCACGGGTTATGTAAATAATATGGCAACCTTTAATAGCACCGATGCCAACTTGAGTACGTATCTAAATATTGATGGTGACGGCGTACAAATTAATGGTAGCGCAATGGTGACAGGCGCAGACAATGAATTTATTAACGGAGTGGTACATACTGTAGATGCCGTAATAGCACTTCCTACGGTCGTTACTTTTGCCACGGCCGATCCTACTTTTTCATCACTGGTAGCTGCATTAACGCGAGAAGAAAGTTTTACTTACGTGAATACCTTATCTACTCCAATTGGTACAAATCCCGCTCCCTTCACCGTGTTTGCACCTACTAATGCTGCTTTTGAATCTCTATTGGCTGATGACTTAGGCGACATAAGCTTGAATGATATTCCTACAGAAACGCTGGAAGCCACATTGAACCTTCACGTTATTGCAGGCTCAAATTTGCGCGCAGCAGATCTTATGAGCGGTGCAGTGACCACGCTGGGAGGCACTATTAATCTGGATGCTGAAAATACCACGATCACAGATGCAAATGGACGGGTGAGCAATATTATCGTTACCGATGTTCAGGCCAGCAATGGTGTTGTACATGCTATTGATAAAGTAATTCTCCCTGCATTGAATTAATATAAAACACTTATAAATTGAATAAAAGTCCTGAATATTCAGGACTTTTTTCTTGTGCATTATTCTGTTTTATATTGGCAGAACTTAAATTTCTTTTTAACATCTACTCCTATTCTATCGAAAAATCACAGGCAGATGTAATCAAACTAATTTATTTCTTCGGAAAGCTTTTTATCTGTTTAAAAAACAGTCGTTTTCACTAAAAAATATCCGTTTTTAGACCGTTTTTGATTGATTTTAACGCATTTTGGTTGATTTTTTAATGGTGCCCTACGAATTGTGTTGATATTTCAGTAGTTAAAGGTATAGTTGATTATCGATAGGATTCTATAAATGAGTATTTTAAATACGTTATTTACTGTTGAAAACAAGAAAAATCCCTGTATCTATCGGCATCTCCCCTTGAAAATAGGAAGGTGAAGTACGCAATATCATATTTGTTGATATTATATAATGAAACTACCAACTTTCCTCTAAAGAAATGAAAGCAACGTAAGAGAGAAAATACGAAATTAAATTTGTGCCTCTTTAAACTTCCCAATTAATGGCAAAATGGAAAAATCAAACACAAAAAAACTCCTGAAGTTATCAGGAGTTTTTCAATATAAATATATGATTTCAGTCTATTTTTTACTGTTTTTCTGCTGTTCTGCCTGTTCCATAATTTCAGACATTTTCTTCTGAAAGCGATTCTGCTTTTTAGGTTGTTTTTTCTTCACCTGAATCTGTGCGTGAATTTTGTTTTCATCTATAATGAAATTCTTGATCACAAGCATAATCCCTATCGTAATAAGGTTTGAAGTGAGATAGTATAAACTCAAGCCACTGGCGTAGTTGTTAAAGAAAACCAACATAAGCAATGGTGAAAGGTACATGAGAAATTTCATGTTGGGCATGCCCGGCTGCGCATTCTGCTGCATGGTTTGACCAGTGGTCATCCGCATATAGAAGAAAATCGCAATGGATGCCAAAATAGGGAACAAACTCACGTGATCTCCATAAAATGGAATCCTAAAAGGCAACTCAGCAACCTTATCATAACTGGAAAGGTCATCCGCCCATAAAAAGCTCTTCTGACGCAGGTCAAAAGCACTAGGGAAAAAGGTAAATAGCGCATAAAACACAGGAACTTGCAATAATCCCGGGAGACAACCCTTTAATGGACTGGCGCCAGCGGTACTTTGCAGTTTCATGGTTTCCTGCTGAATCTTCATCTGGTTGCCCTCGTATTTCACTTTGATCTCGTCAAGTTCGGGCTTTAAAACCTTCATTTTTGCTTGAGAAACATATTGTTTGTATTGCACGGGTGAAAGTGCAAGTTTTATCAATACCGTCAGGGCGATGATGGCAAAACCAGCGGGTAAAAAGCTGATCAAAAATCCAAATATAGGAATGACCACATACTTATTGATCCATCCAAAAATACCCCATCCCAATGGCATCGCTTCATCTAGACCGCGGTCGTAATTGTTTAAGATCGTATAATCGGTAGGACCGTAATACAGGTTCATGGCATAATTGAGTTCGCCGTTTTTCGGCTTCAATTTCATATTTGCCGCGTAATGTTTTGTAAAAACCGTATCAATTTCTTCGTTTTCAACGAGATTTTCTGAAGTGAATGTTACTTCTTCAAAAGGTGTATCGGTAAGCAGCATAGAACTGAAGAAATGCTGCCTGTAGTTAAACCAGTTTACGTCTTTCTCGACTTCGGTCTCTTCACCGGTAGGGCTCAATTTATCTGTGCTACCATCCTCATATTCATATACCAATCGTGAATATCTGTTCTCGTAGCTAATACTTTTCGCATTGCGGTAACCGGTAAGCTCGTAATCGAGATTCATTGGGGCCGAAGTATTTACCACACTTTTAAGGCCCTCGGTTTTTATCCCAAATTTCATCATATAATCTTTGGGCACCAGCTCATAACGATACTCCAGATATTGATCTGCGGCTACTTTTAAACGCATAGTCAACACCTGATTGTCTCCGTTTTTTGACAATTCTGGTTCAAAATAAAGGTTTTTCGTATTCAAATTACGATTATCCGCCGTGCTGAAACTCAAATTAAAACTGGCATTACCATTTTTTATTAAATCAACCGGAAGAGAATCGAAGCTTTTATAGGCTTTTAAACGTGCTTGTGTAATAAAACCTCCTTTGTTGCTAACCTGCAACTCCACGAGTTCGTTGCTTATGGTAGTAGTTCCACCCTTAGCGGAAGGTAACGTTGACGAATAACCAAAGCTGCCCAATTGCTCGCGCATCCGTGCTTGCCCCACCGAATCTTGTGGCGCTACATATTCCTCCTCCTGCTCGCCGTTAGCCGTAACAGCATCTTTCGTTTTTTCTTTATCTACCGCCGCGTCTACCTGTTCCTGTTTTGCCTTCTGCGCATCCAGTTCCTCTTGTGTAGGCTGGTTTTGGTAAAGCATAAAAAGCAAAATAGCTCCTATGAGTACAAAGCCTATAATAGATTTAAAGTCTAATTTTTTTTCTTCCATAATAATCAAGGCAGTACAACTGCTTTATCTTTAATTGGTTGTATCGCTTTCCAAAGGCGGGCAATACGTCATTTTAATAATTTTTTAGAATCAGCAAGAACAAACCCAATTTCTACTGGGGTGCCACATTGTCTACATTTTTGGTTTGGCTATACGTCACAGCTGCCTGCACAAAGGCCACAAATAAAGGATGCGGGTTTGCTACGGTACTTTTATATTCTGGGTGATACTGTACGCCCACAAACCAAGGATGCGCGGGCAATTCTATGATTTCAGCAAGGTTTGTCTTTGGGTTAGTGCCCGTAATACGCATCCCGGCGTCTTCCAACTGTTTTTTATAAGCGTTGTTAAATTCATAACGGTGTCTGTGGCGCTCACTGATTTGTTTTGTACCATAAACCTGCGACACAATAGAATTTTCCGCCAGATCGCAATCCCATGAACCCAAGCGCATGGTTCCGCCTTTCTGCGTAATGTTTTTCTGCTCTTCCATCAAGTCTATTACGGGCACTTCTGTGTCTGGCTGCATTTCGGTAGAATTTGCTTTATCCAGTTTTACCACGTTACGGGCGTATTCGATTACGGCCATCTGCATGCCAAGACAAATCCCCAGAAACGGAATCTCATGCTCACGGGCATATTGAACCGCTCTAATCTTGCCTTCTATACCGCGCTCGCCAAAACCTGGGGCCACCAACAAGCCGTCCATTTTTGAGATTTTGTTGTCTATGACTTTCTGGCTTATAAATTCGCTGTGAATAGGTTCTACCCGTACACGTACTTCATTTTCCGCGCCAGCGTGAATAAACGATTCCAAAATGGATTTATAAGAATCCTGAAGTTCGACATATTTCCCTATAAGTCCTATGCACACTTCCGCTTTCGGATTTTTATGACGTCGTAAAAACTCATTCCATCGGGTAAGAACGGGTTCTGTTTCATCGGAAAGTTTTAATTTCTTCAGGGTAATTTTATCAAGGCCCTCTTCAAGCATCATATTAGGCACATCATAAATCGTAGAAGCGTCTATAGATTGTATGACTGCCTCTTTCCGAACGTTACAGAACAACGCCAATTTCTCCCTGAGGTCATCGTTGAGCTCATGCTCCGTGCGGCAGACCAGAATATCTGCTTTGATCCCGCTTTCCATAAGTGTTTTTACACTGTGCTGGGTAGGTTTTGTCTTGAGTTCGCCGGCAGCGGAAAGAAAAGGGATCAGGGTCAAATGGATCACGAGAGCATTTTCATCTCCAAGTTCCCATTTGAGTTGGCGTACCGCTTCGATATAGGGTAACGATTCAATATCGCCCACAGTGCCGCCAATTTCGGTAAGGATAATATCATAATCACCGCTGTTGCCCAGCATCTGTATGCGTTCTTTGATCTCATTCGTAATATGCGGAACCACTTGAACGGTCTTTCCTAAAAATTCACCACGGCGCTCTTTGTCAATCACACTTTGATAAATACGTCCCGTGGTTACGTTATTGGCCTGTGAGGTCTTTACATTAAGAAAACGCTCATAATGCCCCAGATCAAGATCTGTTTCCGCACCATCGTCAGTCACGTAGCATTCACCATGCTCGTACGGATTTAGCGTTCCAGGATCAACGTTAATGTAAGGATCGAGTTTCTGGATGGTCACCCGGTAGCCGCGTGCCTGTAATAATTTAGCCAGAGAAGCCGCGATAATCCCTTTACCCAAAGATGAAGAAACCCCGCCCGTAACGAAGATATATTTTGTGTCTGCCATGTGAACTGTAGAATGAATGCGCTTTTGCCCAATTGCAATTTAAAGCACGTTTACGGGGCGCAAAGTTAGGGATTAATCTGCGAACCGTTTTAAGGAATTTTAAGAATGTTTAGGCTATTTATTTTTTGACGCTGGCGCGGGAAAGTTGTTCTTGATTTTGTAAATAAGTTCCTCTAAACCATTCAATTTGATCTCGTACATTTCGTGCATGAGCCTTCCCAATTTACCTTCTGGAAAGCCTTTTTGTTTAAACCACACGTAATAATACTCAGGAAGTGCTACTAGATAACGTCCTTTATATTTTCCGAAAGGCATTTTATAATGCGCGAGTTCTATGAGTTTTTCTTGATCCAAGGGGAGAGACAGGTTACGGGTTCAGTGTTCAAAATTAAGAATAAACCATTTAGTGTAATTGAAAACTGAGTACTGATAATTGTTAATTGATTATTGCTAATTGATAATTGAACAAAAAACTGCCTATTTCAGTAGAAAAATAGCCATTTTAGGTCTGTTTTTAGACTAAAGTTATTGTTTTTTGGATGTTCACAAAGTGTGCTATGAGTATGTTATCCTTATCGAAAAGCCATTGAGTTTTATTCACATACTGATCATTTTCGGCCATTTTAAGCATTTTTGGGCGTTTCCCTGCGGGTCGGGCTTTACGTTGCAATCTTTTTGCTCGTTCCTCGCAAAAAGGATTTCCACTTCAATCCCTAACGCGAAATTCGTTTTCATTGAATATGGTAGGTTTTGATCGATTTTTAGATTGACAGCGCCATTATAGGTCTGATATTTTCATATAATTTATCTTCTAATTATATTATTTCTCCCCCGAATAAGTCCATTTTTCGACCATTTTTATAGATTTCGGGCCGTTTCCGTGGCGGGTCGCTTCCTATCGGAGACAGGCAGTTGAGTGTTGCTGAAAACTACTTTTAGAAAGGAAAACGGAGACACATTTGCTTTTCCTTATTTTTTGACTTGCAATCCTCTGATTCCTAAGTGTTTTAAATTTACATAATTTTATAACTCTATCAATCTATCTAATCATCTTACTTCTTCAGATGTTATATAAAGTAGGGTGATTTCCTCTTTTTTCAACCCTCTACAAACCAAAAGTCAGTTTCTAAAGCTCAATTTATTTAGTATGGGAAATGGAATTTTCCCGGGGAAAGCCATATTCCATATGCCTCTTTCATTTCATACAATCAATCCGTTTTAATATCTGTTTTAAGCATTTTCCAACGTCTGTTCTTTTTCAACCAATAGATCTGCCATTTTTTCGCGATTGAGATCTAACTGATGCCACGCCCAGAAATTCACGTTGTGATGCAGATGATCTTCCAGAAAATCCTCTGTTATAATTTCACCGTTATTATTAAAGTGGATGGATATAATTTGATCTTGAAAATGCATTTGTAGAATCAACTTCCGCAGTGCAATAGAAATAACGAGGGGCATCATCTTCTAAAAGCATAATCCCATCGGGTTTTTTCTCAAACCTGAGCGTCTGCGCAAACATGGGAAAAGAGGAAAAAAATAATAGTAAAAGCACGGATTTGTCAACGAAATCAAACTTCATAAGCGCGTTTATTTAAAAGATTGAATCTTAAAAATCACCTTTTTCAGCTAGAAAACGGGTATTTTGAGTCATTTTTATTATCCGTTACTAGTCCTACAAGTAATCTTGGTGATGCTGAATCTATCCTTTCCAAAAGTAGGCCTGACCAGAGCAACGCAAGAAACTGACACGAATATCCAAAAAAAAGGCTTATTTTGGATTAGAAATGATTTGGTTATAAGATTAAGTATTTAGAAAAATTGGGCATAACAATAGACATCCAAACCTAAAATTAATCAGAAACAACCTTTTTTGAATGAAAACGAAATTCGCGTTAGGGATTGAAGTGTATCTATCTACCCTTCCGGGAGGAAGCCTTTTTGCCCTTCGCAAAAAGATTGCAGCGTAAAGCCCGACCCGCAGGGAAACGCCCAAAAACCAATTAAAATGGTTAAAAAACGATTGAGAAGGGAATAAAAGAGACGGATTTCAAGAAAATATGATATTTAATAACATGATTTCGATGTAAGAAAATGGGTCAAATAGAGTGAAGTTCTGAAAGAATTTTGGATCGAGATCAGCGTTTTTAGATTGAAAATGACCTTTCTCGATACCATTTTTTGAAAAAATCACTCGAAATAACGATTTTTAAACCTCTCAAATTTTAAGTCGAATTCAGTTTAAAATAGATCAAAAACAACTTTTTTGAATGAAAACGAATTTGCGTTAGGGATTGAAGTGGAAATCCTTTTATGAGGAACGAATAAAAGATTGAAACGTAAAGCCCGACCCGCAGGGAAACGCCCAAAAACCGATTAAAATGGTCAAAAAACAGTTGGAAAAGCAATAAAATCAGATAGCTTTCGGGAAACGACTATACTTATTAAGACCCTTTACGGATATACATGTCATTTTTAAAAGAAAAATGTCACTTCTCAACACTATAACAGTATCTCCAAGTGACATTTTTATTAAAATTTAAAATTCCTTAATACCCTTCAT
This sequence comes from Flavobacteriales bacterium, assembly GCA_038199845.1. Lineage (GTDB taxonomy): Bacteria > Bacteroidota > Bacteroidia > Flavobacteriales > Flavobacteriaceae > Leeuwenhoekiella. The sequence continues at coordinate 1,465 of JBBPYO010000584.1, read as the reverse complement.
TCTGGGTCAAGTTAGCATTTAACCTACGCTCATCTGCCGGGATTGGCCATAAATATTGTCGCGCCGGGAAAGAGGAGATCGTCAATCGCTGGCAAAGACCGGCAGCAAGAAGTGGTTCAAAATCCGCAGTGCCATTCTCATCAATTTGTGGCGTAAGGCCCCAAAACCAAAGGCCGGGTTCTACAACATTTTGAATGAGGGGAGATTGTGTATCTACAATATCAGGATCAATATTTGCGGTAATAGGCGCAAGACCATAAGTCGCGCCGCCATCCATAATGGGTGCAGCGGTGCGCCAGCGTATTAAATCCATATATCTACGAGACTCGTTTGCAAACTCAGCGCGTCGCTCGTTGCGAACCACATAGCGCAAATCTGTCTGGCTCGTAGTCGTCACTGCTGGATTTGTAAATGATGAATTGGCATACGCACGATCGCGTACGGTATTAATAGCAGTTAAAACAGAAGCATCGATCTCGCTCAATTCAATTTTAGCTTCAGCATACATTAAGAGTACGTCAGCATAGCGCATGACCAGGATATCATTATCAGTCTGGAGATCTTTCCAGTCTTCATCGATTCCCTTTTTCCACACCAGACCATTGAAACTTGCAAAGTTCTGATTGGATTTGGTATCGTTATTCACCTGCTCCTCCCCGGTTGCATAATTCTGAACACGCGTAGCAAGTGGATAGGAATTAAAATCAAAATCCAGAAAACGTGTCCCATCACCGGGCTCGCGGTCATCACCTTCTTCAAGAGATCCCAATGGAACTATGGTCGCAAGAAGACGGGGATCACGATTCTTAAACGGGTTTTGCGGATCGAAAAGTGGAGATTCATCAATAGGCAGACCATCCACACATTCAAAAGAAGCGAGAAGGTCCCAAGTAGGCCCAACGCTACCAAAACCACTATTGTTTCTAGGTATTTGATTTACAAGTTCGGTGTAGGAAAGGGTTTCTAAAAACTCAGTGCTTCGGGGAAGTTTGAATATGATTTCGGATGATTCTTTGGTCTTTGATAGAAAGAGTTCGGCAAAATCAGGATGTAATTCATATACATTAAGATCCATACATGCTTTTGCTGCGGTAGCGGCTGTTTCAAAATCCCCCATATAAAGGGCAGTTCTAGCTTTAAAAGCATAGGCAGCGCCCTTTGTTGCATATTCTAAAGCATTATATTCTACCGGAAGATTCTGTGCGGCGAAGTCAAAATAGTCGTAGATAGTTTGCAATATTTCTGCCTTATCGGTACGACCTATTACAAATGATTCATCCAACGATAACACATTATCATAAAAAGGAACATCACCGTAGTGTGTGATCAAATAGGACCAATATGTACCCAATAAAAATCGTGCTTCTCCTTCATATTGCGCAGCATCTTCTGCATTTAAAACACCACTTTGGTTATCGATTTCTTCAATAACCGTTAGCATTCTGGCTATTCCTGAATAGATATT
>JBBPYO010000583.1:0-6580 GCA_038199845.1 Flavobacteriales bacterium | reverse complement strand
ATCGATATGGTGTAGAACTCGATTCCGAGACCGAAATATTGCCATTAATGGGCTCAAAAGAGGGGATTATGCACATTAGTATGGCGTTTTTAAATGCGGGCGATGCGGTTTTGATTCCTAATCCTGGTTATCCCACCTATACTTCGGTGACCAATTTACTGGAGGCAAAACCCATTTATTATGAGCTAAATGCTGAAAATAATTGGTTGCCCGATTATCAAAAATTGGCAGAAAGCGATCTCAGCGGTGTAAAGCTCATGTGGGTAAATTATCCGCATATGCCTACGGGCGCGACGGCTTCGGCTGCAGATTTTGAAGAATTGATCGCTTTCGCGAAAGCAAACAATATTCTTGTCATTAATGATAACCCGTATAGTTTTATTCTCAATGACGAGCCGCGTTCCATTCTCGCAGCTCCCGAAGCAAAAGAAGTGGCGCTGGAACTTAATAGCCTGAGCAAATCCTTTAATATGGCCGGCTGGCGCGTGGGTATGGTCGTGGGCGCCGAAGTTTATATTAATGCCATTTTAACGGTAAAAAGTAATATGGACAGCGGGATGTTCTACGGAATTCAAAAAGGTGCGGTAGCGGTTTTACAGGAAGGCGACGCATGGTTTAAAAAACTGAACGAAGTCTATGAAAAGCGCCGAAAACTGGTGTGGAAACTAGCCGAAAAACTGGGATGTATCTATGATAAAAAAGCCACTGGTATGTTTATCTGGGCAAAATTACCAGAAAACGCTGGTGATTCCGAAGAATTTATAGACAAAATATTGCTCGAAAAGAGCGTTTTTATCACCCCAGGGACGATTTTTGGCGATCAAGGAGCAGGATATATCCGTTTTTCACTTTGCGTAACCGAAGAAAAAATAGAAGAAGCTATAGGAAGGTTCCCCCCAAATCCCGAAGGGGGGAACTCCAAACGTATGAAGACCTGACAGGTTTTTGAAACCTGTCAGGTCTGTGAGTGGTATATCAAAATAGGTGGCTGAGTGCTCCGACGCAGGAGGAGTGTATCGAAGCCCCGGTCTGATAATAATAGTAATATGAATAATAATAAATAGATTGGAAGAATTCAAAAATATATTCATTATGGGTGTTGGTCTGATCGGCGGTTCGCTGGCGCGGGATTTTAAACGCTTGTTGCCAGATGCCGAAATCTATGGTATAGATTCCAGCAAAAACCACTTAGAAGAAGCGGTGGGACTTGGGGTTATTGATCATTCTGCCGGACTGGAAGATTTGCATAAGGCAGATCTTGTAATTGTTGCGGTTCCGGTAGACCAAGCCAATCTTTTTCTCCCACCTGTGCTTGACGCAGTAGGCGAGGAAACCTTGGTAATCGATGTGGGTTCTACTAAATATAGCATTTGCGAAGCGGTTGCCACGCATCCTAAACGCCGAAATTTTCTTGCTGCGCACCCCATTTCCGGCACCGAATTTTCTGGTCCCACCGCAGCGATTGAATATTTGTTCACTGGAAAAACAATGATCGTTTGCGAGGTGGAAAAAACGGCCTTTAAATTACAGGAAAAAGCACTTTCCCTGTTCAGCGCCTTAGGCATGCGGTTGCGCTATATGGATCCGCAATCGCACGATAAACATATCGCTTATGTGTCGCACCTTTCCCATATTTCCAGTTTTATGCTAGGAAAAACGGTGATGGAAAAAGAAAGAAACGAGAAAGATATCTTTGATATGGCCGGGAGTGGCTTTGCTTCCACAGTACGCCTGGCAAAAAGCAATCCCTCCACATGGACGCCCATTTTTAAAGAAAATAAAGAAAATGTGCTCGACACGCTTTCAGAATATATACACAACCTCAGTAGCTTTAAGGATTTGCTTGAAGCAGACGATTATGAGGCCATTTATAATGAAATGAAAAACGCAAATCACATAAAATCAATCCTTAAGGGAATCTCTTAACCGGCAAAAAGCCGTAAATATGCACTATTATGGAAAATACAAAAGAACTTAGAAACTGGCTGGATGCTTTTAACCTTGATCACCCTTTAGTGATTGCAGGTCCTTGCAGCGCAGAAACCGAAGAGCAGGTGCTTAAAATTGCGCACCAACTCAAAGACACCGACGCGACCGTATTGCGTGCTGGTATTTGGAAACCACGTACCCGTCCGGGAATGTTTGAAGGTGTGGGAGCATTAGGTTTAAAATGGCTGCAAAAGGCCAAGGAAGAAACCGGTATGCTCATCACCACAGAGGTTGCAAATGCAAACCACGTAGATCTTGCCCTTAAACATGATGTTGATATCTTATGGATAGGCGCGCGTACCACGGTCTCTCCATTTATTGTACAGGAAATCGCAGAAGCTTTAAAAGGAACGGATAAACCCGTGCTTGTTAAGAATCCCGTAAATCCGGATTTGGCTTTATGGTTGGGTGCAGTTGAGCGTTTTTACACACAGGGCATCAAAAATCTAGGCGTGATTCACCGCGGTTTTTCCACATACGAGAAAACCCGTTACCGCAATAATCCCGAGTGGCAATTACCTATAGATCTGCAGAATGAATTCCCAGATTTACCACTTATTCTTGATCCATCACATATTGCCGGACGCAGGGATATAATTTTTGATCTATGTCAGACGGGTCTTGACCTTAATTATGACGGAATCATGGTAGAAACCCATTACGATCCAGACAACGCGTGGAGTGATGCCAAGCAACAGATCACACCGGCAAAACTGGTTGAGATCATGAACGATCTTAAGATTCGTAAAGAGATAGGTACGGAGATGGAATTCAATAATAAATTGAGCACACTGCGAACGCAAATTGATGTAATTGACCATCAGCTTATAGAAAGTATGGGCAAACGGATGAAAATTGCCGATTCTATAGGTGAACTTAAAACGAAGAACAACGTGGCGATCTTACAGACTAAGCGCTGGAACGAGATCTTGGGCGCGATGATTCTGGAAGGTGAAAAACATAACCTGAGCGAAGAATTCATATTGAAGGTATTTAAAGCTATTCACCAGGAATCCATCAGTCATCAAAATAAGATTGTAAGAATGGATGAGTTTTAAAAAGAATAAATATATATTCTTTTGAAGGTTGTTGGGAGAAATAATTTCCGCTTAGCTGAATTGAAAATCGGCCGAAAACAGGTGAAGAATGACTGATTTTCGATCCTTTTCGGTTGTTTTCCGTACTGCGGAAAAAATTGGAAGTGGTTTTTACTCAGGTTAACTATAAAGACCCTGAAACTTTCATTGTAGAGCAAATAAAAACGGCCGCGATTAGAATCGCGGCCGTTTTTATTATGGAATATTTTTAAAAATTCGGTAATGGAAACCTTACCTGATTGAAAAATCAAAAACTGCTTGATTTGAATTTCCTCCGGGAACCCTTCCTTGATAAAAGAAAGCATATTCGCCCGGTTCCAGCGTTTCGGGGGTCACCTCAAATTTATTGCCTTCTATTTCTCTAATATTGAATGGCAGTGCATCTTTAGGATCTACGCCTGAGCTACTGGATAGCGCGCTGCTTTTGCCCGTAATCACTTCACGCAGGTTTTTTTTCTCCTTGACTTTTAATTTTATGAGTACGAATTCATTGGGTGAGGAGGCCGTTTTGAACCACCAGTTAAAAATATCGCCACCGCCCTGTTGTGGTTGCATATTGTCTGTTCCCGCAGAAGAAACGTCAAAAACAAACGTAAATACGGGAGTGGCTGAATTGATCACATTGTTTGAGGTCAGCTTAGGCAGTGTGCTTTTTTCCTTTGAATTAATAAAACTTGAAACCAAAACCTGTGCAGCAGCATTCGTACTGGTTCCCGAAAAAATAGTGGGCTGTATTAAAGTCTGCTCCCCGTTTGTGTTAGCATAATAAATCCCAGTTTTGGATTTTGAATTATGAGCCGATTTTTCCATGACCATTGATATAATCTCTGGCGAAATCCCCGCTTGCTTTAATTTAGAAAGTTCCGTGATAGAAGTTTCAAATTTATAGTCTGAAGAATTGATCTTCGAAACGATCACCTCATCGCTAAAGCCAAGATCCTTCATTTGGATAAGCGATTCATTTGTAATGATTTCCTGTGCTTGAAGATGAGAAGGCAATGTGGCAAAAATCAAAAGAAGTAACGTGGTTAATTGTTTCATTACAAGTGGTTTTTATGTTTAATATGTAACTTATTCCTATTAAATTTCTTGGCTAATGTAGATAAAATTTTAAAATTAAAAATTGTTAATTTGCATAAAAATAATTTGAAAATGGTTTGAAGGGAATAGTATATAAATCCACGGGAAGTTGGTACACCGTAAAGTCAGAAGAGGGACGGTTTTACGATTGCCGTATCAAGGGTAAATTCCGTCTAAAAGGTATTAAGAGCACCAATCCCGTCGCAGTGGGTGATAGGGTGGAGTATGAGCTGGAAGAAACCAGTGACACCGTGACCGGAGTGATAAAAACGATCTATGATCGCAATAATCACATTATCCGTAAATCTGTAAATCTCTCTAAACAAACGCATATTATCGCGGCAAATGTTGACCTTGTTTTTCTGGTTATTACGCTAAATAATCCACCTACGTTCACCTCTTTTATAGACCGTTTTCTGGTCACTTGTGAAGCCTATCATATGAAGGCCGTTTTGCTTTTTAATAAAATTGACACCTATTCCCTTGAAGAAAAGGGTGAAATTAAATACCTGGCCGAAATGTACCGGGAAATTAATTATACCTGTCTCGGCATTTCTGCAAAAACAGGATTAAATGTGGATGAGGTAAAAACTTTAATGACCGGTAAAACCTGCATTTTTGCCGGTCACAGCGGGGTAGGGAAATCTACTTTAGTCAACGCAATCGAACCCAGTCTGGCATTGAAAACTAAAGCAATTAGCGAGCAGCATTCTCAGGGACAGCATACCACGACTTTTGCGGAAATGTTTGACCTCAGCTTTGGCGCTCGTATCATTGATACCCCGGGTATTAAAGGTTTTGGTGTGGTTGATATTGAAAAGGAAGAATTGGGTAATTATTTTCCTGAATTTTTTGCATTAAAAGAACACTGCAAATTCAACAATTGCCTACACCTGGAAGAGCCCCAATGCGCGGTAAAAGATGCGCTTGAAAATGACACATTGCACTGGTCGCGCTACCGCAGCTACGTTCAGATTTTAAAAGGCGATGAGGGTTTTAGGCGAGATATTTATGATGAAGGGTGAAAAAGAATTTAGAGTTCTGGATTTAGAAGTATTCGTTGATTAGGGAAATGAGTTTGGGTTCAGAGTTCAGAGTTTTGGGCTAAAGTTTCTCGACCTGCAAGGTGTTGTCTTAGATACGAAGACCTCCTTGTAGGTCTTTAAGTTCAATATTTTCTATTTCTGGTTGCAATTTCTTCTTTGAAAAATACGCAACCGAAACTCATCTAAAGTTAAATGGTAGGTGGCTGAGTGAATTTCTTGGAGCCCAAGCGTAAAGCAATCTATATCAAGCAGCAGGCGACCGCGTGAATTCCTTAAAGCCCAAGCGCAAAGAATTTATACCTCATATCAGGTGGCTGAGTGAATTCCTTGGAGCCTAAGCGAAAAGGAATTTGTATCAAAGTCCCGGGTTATCCACCTGAAAAGTGCCGAAGAACGCAACCTCTTTGTAGGTCTTTGTTCAAAAGGTTCAGCTTTCAAGTTGTAAGTTTCAGCTATAAAAAATACTCAGGTTATTGGAAATTATAAATTCCATTTGTTCTGTTTTTCACCTAGGTTTCCAAAATTTTAATTTCAAAAAAATAACAAACCATGCGCACAATAATACAGCGTGTAAGTAAAGCTTCAGTAGAAATCGATGGTGAAATCCATGCCAGTATCAATCATGGTTTTCTGGTTTTGCTTGGCATTGGTCACGACGATACGCAGGAAGATACGGATTGGCTTGCGCGAAAAATAAGCGGTTTACGGGTATTTAGCGATTCAGAAGGACTCATGAACGAATCCATTATGGATCAAGACGGCGAAGTACTCGTCATCAGTCAGTTTACGCTTTTTGCAAGTACTAAAAAAGGCAACCGGCCTTCTTTTTTAAATTCAGCGAAACCAGATCAAGCAATTCCGCTTTATGAGGCATTCAATAGAAAACTCTCAGAAATGCTCAAAAAACAGGTGAAAACGGGTGATTTTGGGGCAGATATGCAAGTTTCTTTGATTAATGATGGGCCTGTGACCATTACAATTGACACTAGAAATAAGGAGTGATTTTCCTGATCTCCGGACTTTTCAAAGTGATTTGGATAAAATAGCTTACCACAGCATTCAATCAAAAAATGTTATTTTTGAACATATTGTTTTATGACAGACAAATCTGATATTTTTTCAGAATAGTCGAGCAATATGAAAAAGTAATACTTATCAAATTATAATTATGAGTATAAAAGCAGCCCAGCAGAGCGTAGATGAATGGATTCAAAATCACGGTGTGCGCTATTTTAATGAACTTACAAACATGGCGCAGCTCACGGAAGAGGTAGGTGAGGTTGCCCGTATCATTGCCCGTCGCTATGGCGAGCAAAGTGAAAAAGAAAGCGATAAGAACAAAGATCTGGGCGAAGAACTGGCAGATGT
>JBBPYO010000582.1:0-4795 GCA_038199845.1 Flavobacteriales bacterium | reverse complement strand
TTTGCGCTAATGATTTTTCTTCGGAAAGCTCTTCTTTTTCTTTCGCTTGATTTTCATTTGCAGCAACTGCTTTTTCGCTATTTGGCAAAACACTATTCTTATCAATTTTGTCATATTTTACATTAACAGGCTGATTTTCGGATTTATTTGCCGTTTTCTGAGCGTTTTGATCCGTTTTTTCAGTTGAATTTTCCGCTACTGAATTTTCTGAAGTTTTATAAAGTACCGGATTTTCTGCGGAATTATTTTCTCCTGAAATGGAATCTGAATCGATCGTTGCAACAACCTCAGCGGAAGAAATAGCCGATTTATCAGTATTTTTATCTGATTTTGAACTGTTTTCGCTGTTTTCTCTGTCTTTTTCAGCTCTTTGATTTGTATTGGAAACTATAACATTATTCACAGAATCTTTATCATCTTTATCCTGCACTTGATTTTCTGCAGATCTGCTTTCGCCAAAGGCAGGATTTGAATCGGTAGTCAAAACGACTTCCGAAGAAGAAACAATCAATTTATCAGTCGTTTCGCCTGATTTTGAGCTGTTTTTGCTGTTTTTGCTGTTTTTTACATTAGTTATAATTTCTAGATCTGAATTGGAAACCACAGCATTATTTACAGAATCTTTGTCATTATTAGGTTCTGCAATCAGCTCCTCAGGTTGCGTTTCTGTACTATCTTCAATTACAAGTTGAGGATTATTTTTCTGCGGAAAATCACTTAAAGGTGAAAAATAAAGGTTTCCAGCAAGAAACAGAAGCGCAAGCAATGCTGCGACACCGCCCAGTTTCCACCAGAGGGGAATTACTTTTCTCTTCTTTTTCTGATTCAGGCGATCTTCTATTTTGGCCCATACCTCTGGTGAAGGATGTGCTTCAAAATCCTTAAATCGCTCCTGGAAGAGTCTATCTATGTTTTTCTTTTCTTTCAAGGCGTTGACGATTGTATATCGTTTTGCGCGTAATACGCTTCTATTTTTTCCTTTAAAATGATTCTGGCCCGAGCCAAGTTCGATTTTGAGGTATTGTCCGAAATTCGTAACATTTCAGCTACTTCCTTATGTGAGAAACCATCGAGTGCATACAGGTTAAAAACCAATCTGTAACGGTCTGGTAACTGCTGTATGATCATTAATAAAAATTGCAGCGGTACTTGCTCCTCCTCTATTTCTATCTCAACGTCTGCAATCTGATTTTCATTTACGAGATCAAATACGGGCTGTTTTCGGTAGCGCTGCAGCGCGGTATTTATTACAATGCGTTTTAACCAGCCATCAAAGGAGCCTTTAAACGTGTATTGCGCTATCTTGGCAAAGATCGTTATAAATGCATCCTGCAAATTATCTTCTGCCTCCTCGCGGTTACGCGAATATTTTAGCGACACCGAATAAAGCATACTGGCATACCGCCTGTAAAGCTCCTCCCGGGCACTGGGCTTTTCTTTTTTGCAGTCTTTAATGAGCTGGTCTAAACTCACATCGTTTTTTGTTTTATTGACGTGCTTTTACCGGGATAACCTTTGTGAGGTAAATAGGCTTATCATTAGCATCAAATTCTGTCAAGAACTTAAAGGTATAGCTGTAATCAAAAAGCACCTCAAAATTCAGATTGTTAGATATGGTGTCTGTTGATGTACCGCAATTTGCGTTTTCTACCACACGGTTAAGCGCGCCCACATAGCGAATACTATCTTTTAGAGTTGGATTAGTAGGATTTACCTGAAAACCATAAAAGCTAGCGCAATCACTAATTTCTGAGGTTATTGGGAAAGAATACCTGTTTCCGATAACCAAAGTATCCGGCAATTCAACATTCGTGATTTTAGCAAACTCAATATTCACATTTTGCCCATCATCATCGTTAAGGGAGCAGCTTGTAACGAGAGCCGCAAGTCCTAAAATTAAAAAAACCTTTTTCATAATTATGTTCTATTTCTTAGTAGATGCACAATTATAAAAAAGGTTGCGTCAAAAAATAAAAATATTTTTCTAGCCGTTTGCGACCTTAATGGCCGCTTTTATTTTAGTTTCCAGTTCTTCCATAAGATCTGGATTATCTTTCAATAATGCTTTTACGGCATCACGTCCCTGACCCAGTTTAGTATCTTCATAACTAAACCAAGAGCCGCTCTTTTTAATGATTTCATAATCGACTCCCACATCAACGATCTCGCCTACTTTTGAGATTCCTTCACCATACATAATATCAAATTCCGCTTGACGGAAAGGGGGCGCAACTTTGTTTTTTACAACTTTAACCCGGGTTTTATTTCCCATTACATTACCGTTGCTGTCCTTAATTTGCGTTGAACGGCGTATATCAAGCCGCACAGAGCAGTAAAATTTCAACGCATTACCACCGGTTGTGGTCTCGGGATTACCGAACATCACCCCAATTTTCTCACGCAACTGGTTAATAAAGATCACCGTACATTTTGTCTTACTAATAGAACCGGTAAGTTTTCTAAGTGCCTGAGACATTAAACGGGCGTGAAGTCCCATTTTAGAATCTCCCATCTCGCCTTCAATCTCACTTTTTGGCGTAAGTGCCGCAACGGAGTCAATTACAATAATATCTATGGCGCCAGAACGTATCAAATTATCGGTGATTTCTAGTGCCTGTTCCCCATTATCTGGTTGGGAAATGATTAGGTTTTCTATATCTACATTTAAATTTTGTGCGTACAGACGGTCAAAAGCGTGCTCTGCATCTATAAAAGCAGCGATTCCACCCGCTTTTTGTGCTTCCGCGATAGCGTGTAAGGTAAGTGTGGTTTTACCTGAAGATTCTGGTCCGTAGATCTCAATTACTCTTCCGCGAGGCAATCCGCCAACACCCAGTGCAAGGTCAAGTCCCAAGGAACCGGTGGAAATCACCTCAACATCCTGAACGGCGGTGTCTCCCATTTTCATGACCGTGCCCTTGCCGTAGGTTTTATCCATTTTATCCAGCGTAAGCTGTAAGGCCTTCAGCTTTGCCTCTTTTTCTTTGCTAATATTTTCTTTGCTCGTGGTTTCTTTGCTCATAGTTGCGTTTTCTCATTATCATACTCTAAGAACGCTAAATTACCACTTCTTTTCAAGGACAGCAAAGGAAATATCTCCTAAAATTCGGAATTTTTCCATATTATGGCTCGTTTTCATCGAATTATTGATCAATTAAGGTGAAAAAAGATCGATTTTTGGTATTAAACAATATTTACTTTCCGCTACTGCCGAAGTTCTCTTTTGCCTGCCGACCTAAAAATCCTTAATTTTGCAGCTCTTTTAATCTTAATACGCGTATAGCATGCAACTGTACAACACATTGAGCGCAAAAGAAAGGGCTGCACTTATTGATGCAGCTGGGGAAGAACGCCTTACTCTTTCTTTTTATCAATATGCCAACATAGGAAATCCAAAACTTTTTAGGAATCACCTTTTTATTCATTGGGATGCGATGGAAGTCCTTGGCCGAATTTATGTGGCTCATGAAGGTATTAACGCACAACTTTCGGTTCCCGCGGCAAATTTTGCTGAATTTAAAGATTTCCTTGATGGGATTTTCTTTCTGGAAAACGTACGCCTCAATATCGCCTTAGAACACGATGCCAAATCTTTTTTGAAACTCAAGGTTAAAGTGCGCAATAAGATTGTTGCAGACGGTCTTCAGGATAACACTTTTGATGTGACTGACAAAGGCGTTCACGTAGATGCAAAAACATTTAATGACCTTATAGAAGACAAAGACACCATTCTGGTAGATATGCGCAACCATTATGAGAGCGAGATTGGCCATTTTAAAAATGCGATAACCCCTGATGTCGATACGTTTAGGGATTCGCTAGATCTTATAGAGCAGGATTTAAAAGACCACAAGGAAGATAAAAAACTGGTCATGTATTGTACCGGCGGTATTCGCTGCGAGAAAGCAAGTGCCTATTACAAGCACAAAGGTTTTAAACAAGTATATCAACTGGAAGGCGGGATTATTGAGTACGCACGCCAGGTGGAGAAGCAAAAGCTGGAAAATAAATTTCGTGGAAAGAACTTTGTCTTTGACCAGCGCCGTGGCGAAAGAATCACCGATGAGGTGATCTCAAACTGTCACCAGTGCGGCAAATTTTGCGATACACATATAAATTGCGACAATGATGCCTGCCATCTATTATTTATACAGTGCGAGGATTGTGCAAAAACGATGAACAATTGCTGCTCCACGGCTTGTATGGAAGTTGTTGCGCTTTCACAGGAAGAACAGAAAAAAATGCGTCAGGGAATCCCCAATAGCAATAAGATCTTTAAAAAAGGTCGTTCTGAAAAATTAAAATATAAATAGGCGATTTAACCTAAAAAACGGTCGTTTTTGGATAGAAATGGGCGTTTTTAGACTGAAAATAGACAGAATTTTTATGATAATAAAGAATCTTCTACAATAATGACATAGATGGCTGAGTGAATTTTATTTTGAAACCACTGGGGGAACGACAGATGGGTTCAAAATAAATTTGAACCCATTACATAGACATAGATGGCTGAGTGAATTTATTTTGAACCTGCCGAAGGAACAACGGACAGGTTCAGAATAAATTTGTATCGAAGCCCCGGGTACTTTTAAAAGTTTTGAAAATCAATCATTCTAAAATTCGCAAATTCCCACCCACACATCAAAGATTATTGATCGTCAACGAGATATAATATTGCGAACCGATATAGCCCGTACCAAAGCCTGTATAATAATCCTCCCCCAGCAGGTTGCTCGCACCCACTTTAATCGTTGATTTTAGCTTGGGAAGCGTGTAATTTACCTGCGCGTCCACA
>JBBPYO010000581.1:0-8372 GCA_038199845.1 Flavobacteriales bacterium | reverse complement strand
TAGAATCTCAACGTCTAAAAGATGAGATTCGCAACATGGAAATGGATATGTGGAGTTATTAAAAGACTTATTTTTAAGTAAAAATCAATTAAAAAGCGCCCATTTTGGGCGCTTTTTGTTTAGCGTATAAGATGAAGGATATAGATTATATAGTGGTGGGACTGGGTTTAGCAGGTATGGCTTTTAGTGAGCAGCTCTCCACTAATGGAAAAAGTTTTGTGGTTTTTCAAGGAAACAAACCTTCTGCCAGTCGGGTTTCTGGGGGAGTGTATAATCCCGTGATCTTAAAAAGATACACCCTTCCCTACAAGGCAGAAGAGCAGCTAGATCTAACCCATACGTATTACAACGGTCTAGCTGAAAAATTGGGATCAGAAATGGTTCGTCCTCTTGAAGTCCTTCGTCTTTTTTCTTCCCATGAAGATCAGAACAACTGGTTTGATGGTCTGTCTAAAGCGGGTCTCTCGCGCTTTTTGAGCCCTTCACTTAGAAAAGAAGGAATATATGGTGTCAAAGCACCCTTTCACTTGGGAGAGGTAAAAGAAACCGGTCAGGTTTTTGTCGCGGAACTTCTAGACGCCTACGCCAACTTATTGAAGGAAAACGACAAATTAATCACTGAAAATTTTGACCATAAATCGGTAAAATTCGATGAAAAATGGGTTATTTATGGCAATTATCGGGCAAAAAACATTGTTTTTGCCGAAGGTTTTGGAATCAAAGAAAACCCCTTTTTTTCGGCGTTGCCACTCGTGGGAAATAAGGGAGAATACCTATTTATAAAATCGGCTGATTTGAACTTAAAATCGGCTTTAAAAGGGCCATTTTTTATTATTCCCTTAAAAAATGGAACCTATAAAGTAGGCGCGACCTTCAATTGGAAAGATAAGGATACGATGCCAACTCAAGCGGCAAGTGAGGATATTGTTGAAAAACTGAAGCAAATGCTCTCCTGTGATTTTGAAGTGGTAGATCAAGAAGCTGGTGTGCGACCCACTACGGGTGACCGCCGACCGTTATTGGGCAGACATCCACATTTTCCACAATTGGCGCTTTTAAATGGATTGGGTACCCGTGGGATCATGGCCGCGCCATATCTGGCAGAATTACTTTATGAACATCTGGAAACCGGTAAATCACTGCCAGAGGAAGTACATTTAATGCGGTTTCCGAAGAAGTTTAAAAAATGAAGAATGAACAGCTGAATAATGGATAATTTTCACCTTTTCAGCCATTCAAATTCTTAATAATGGGTGACATAATAATCAAAAAAGTTGCAATTGCTTTTCACTTCTTCATAATATTGGGTGTCGCTGTAATCCTTTAATTTTTCGAAATAACTGCGGTAATTTTGTGCCTTATATTGGAGCAATTTTATCCTGTATTCTTCTGAATATATTCCATCTTTTCCATGTTGCTCTGAAAAGATCGGTTCTCCCTCGTCATAAAATAATCCTTGCTCGGCCTTTGCAGCGGTAAACAGAAGTTTTGCCTTCAACTCCTTATCTTGAGCAAGCGCCAGGCCTTTGTCCAGATACGCCAAGGGAAGTTTAAAATCATCAATATAACTCGCTTCGTTCGAGTAATTTTTAAAGTAAAATTTAGCGGAATAGGAGGTTGAAAAATAGCGGTATCGACTGAATTTCGGACTGTTATCATTAGTGATATTAAAGGTAAATAGCTGACGAAAATAGCCTAACGTTGACGTGTTAAAATAGAAATTGCCCAGTAAATAATTGGCTTTTGCGGCAAGTTCATCCTTCTTTTCTGCAATTTTATCCAGTTGAATAAGCGCATCTGTCAATTCTGCCTTGTTCATTGATGGTTTTATAAAAGGAAATTCCTCTAGATAATACGTGTCTACCGTTCCCTCACAGGTAAAACATTCTATTCGGTTTGTGCCAAAAACGTCCCTTTTAATATTGGAATATCCATCATACGGCACATCGTAGGTTTGCTTTTTTATTATGGTTTTGCCATTTTCGTCCTCGCTATAATAGCGCGGCAAGGTGAAGTTTGCAGTTACTTTTTTAAACTCTTTTTTTGCTTCTTTTAATTTCCCTAGGCGAAGGTATATGCTCCCTTTCATTTGTGCCACGTATTCTTCAAAATTAAAATCTGGAACTTTTTGGAATTTTTTCACCTCATAAATATAGACCGTTGGCGTGATATTATTGGTGATATATTTTTCAAAAGCATTTTTATTGGACTTATCATGCAGTTTTTCAATGGCCAGAAGGATTTTTAAATCGGGATTATATTCCAGATCCGTAACGCTGTTTTGAAGCAAAAAAGCCTTTCCATAATCCTCCTGCAAAAAGTATCTGTTGGCAAGAATGTCTATGATAAAATCTTTGGTGGTATTGCCGGCGCAGTAATTACCGTTTTCCTCAGCCTGTTCTTCGGTAAAATAGGCGCCATATTCTTTAAATAAATGTTCTTCAAATTGAGTGGTGATCATTTTCTGTTCAGAAATATCAACCAGCATTTGCAGTTTGTTTTTTTTGCTGAAGATACTTATCGGATTTTCTTTTTACATCAGCTAGATACGTACTTGCTTCCTTATATTTTTTCTGAATGAAATAAAGATAGGCGCTTGTGAGATTCCAGAAATCCTTGTCTTTTAAATCAGAATTTTGCAGTTGGCGTTCTGATGCTTCTAAGGTTTGCTCAAGAAAAGCAACCGTTTCTTGATCTGAAGTTATGGGCAGTCTACGGCTATCAAGCTCTTTTGCGCAATCCTCATGATCGTAAGGACAATAATAAGTCAACGGAAAATAATCGCGCTCCAACTGATTTATGGCCCGTGCCATCAAGACTTTCGCCTGAACTGCATTTGGCGATTGGGCAACAATTTTATCAAAAGAAGAAAGCGGATTGTTAAAATCATTATACCCGAGCAATAAATAGATGTCATTTTTTTCTTTCGGGGTTTTTGCATTTTGCAAAAGTTCTTCAAAATTTGCTCCGTCGGTCACCCTCATAGAACTGTAGGCGCTCTGTTTTCTGTTTTTTGTATGAATAAAGAATTGAAAAAAATCTTGATTGGCCTGTATATAATTTTGTAGCGCACGCTCGGCGCCCCCTTTTTGGTCTACCGCGTAATAATACATTACCGGTTTGTAATCTAGTATTTCTACATATTCGTCAAAATAATCTAAGGCTTCTTGAAATTTTAAATTATAATGTGCAAAACGTACCAATTGATAACCATAGCGCAGTTTTAGTTCTTTATCAGTCTCGGCATTCCAGCTTTTTTTGAGCACGGAAATCACGTGATCATAATCCAGTTCTCCCGCATGGCGTTGTGTTTCTTCTCCCCAATAGGTAGTCCCGCCCTGGCGCACAACCGTCATGTAGGGCGCAAGATATTTGGCGTAGGAGATATAGCGCAGCGCCTGTGTATGCTTTTTAATAAACTGTGCATCTGCAAAAGCTAATTTTGGATCTGCGGTGCCTTCTCCATTAAGAATCCCTTTTATGCTTTCCCGGGAAGCTTCAAAAACCAGATAATGCGCCTGCTCGTAGTTTATGTTTAAATACTGCTGCCATTCTTCAATATTTTCATTATGTAGGTTTTCTTCGTTTTTGGTTTGATAAAAAGAAGATTCATCAGTACGCAAAAACGGGTAATATTCAGGATCGTTGATAATTTCCTGCATAAAGAGGTTGTAATATTCAAGATCAGGAGAATACCAGCTGCAGGACCAATTTTTCAGGGGAATTATGAATAACAATAAGAAGGCAACATTTTTTTTCATAACAAATCATTAGTGGTAAATTGATCGGTAAATAGGCGGTCTAGATGAAAATAGACAATCGCGTAGGGCCGGTCTATTTTGGAGTTAAGATAGGTCTTGGTTTCGCGTAAAATTTTGGGCGAAATACGTTCTATTTTTAGCGTAAATCCTTTATTGAGGTAAACGCCGTGCAAAAAAACATCGTTGAGCACTTCAAACGTGTTTTTATCAATTTCTTTAAAATTTCCGTTGGTTAGCACTTCGGGAGAAATCCCATTGATCAGTTTTACTTTTCCCACGTGATTGGTAATTATTCCCCAGGAATAAAGAGCCAGATCAATATCAAAAGGAAGCGGATACTCGTTAATGGTGCCCAAATAATCCTTCAAAATGGGCAGTTCTAGAATAGAATTTCCCTCTGTATTGGTAATGGGGTTTGCCGTGGCATAGCACATCAAGTACACCTTTTCAACGGGCGGAACGCCGGTTTATCTTTAAATTTTACCTGGTGCAAACGCAACGTGCAGGTTATCTGCTTGGCTGTTTTTTTTTTAAGTTCGCTCAAAAAAGCAAAATATGTAGCTCTTGTACTGGCAGTCCAGTCGCAGTCAATCTGTATCTCAGAAAATTTGAGCTGATGTTTATCTGCGATTTCCTGAATAAGTTCGGTAGTGTTTTTTACCAATTTTTTGCTTTCCGAAGCGCTTAGATTTTTAAAAATGCGGTTGGTTATAAACACAACGGGAATATAGTCTGCCTTTAGAAATTGAGAAGAAAATGTGCTTAAAATGCCCTGGGGCTTCGGTTTTGCTCCATTTAGATCAATGTCAAAAAAGCGCAGGTATATTTTTTCTGAATGCAGTTCCCTAAAAAGCTCCTGCTCAGGTTGAGAAAGGTCAGGAGTGCTTTTCCAAATATAGAAATTTATGGAATGCGGCCTGTTCTCGCTGCAGCCCATAAAGAGGACGGCCAATAAGAAAATTGCCTTTTTAAGCATTAAAACAGAGAATTATATGCATAAATCAGCTAAAATGATGCAAATGGGTTTAATTCCAATTCAGGTTTTAGTTGAAGGAATAATGAATAGTGAATAATGAATAATGAATAATGAATAATGAATAATGAATAATGAATAATGAATAATTTTTATCCTAAACAACAATTCAATAATTCATGCTTTTCACAGAATACAGAATTAAGAAACCTACCGCGCTTTTTGTGGATTATAATCAATAAAAATATTGATCCAGATATTGCGGGATAGGCGCATGATAATGGGGAAAAACAGCAATAAAGTGCCAGTAATCGCAAAAAAAGAGGTCAATAATCCGCCGCCCAGAAAAAAATGCGCGATTACAAAAGCGGCTACCGCAAAAGCGATGCCCACGCCATAACTTACATACATTGCACCGTAAAAAAAAGAAGGCTCAATTTGAAATTTCTGATTACAGTGGCTGCAGCGATCGTGCATTTTAAGCGTTTGCGTTAAATTATATGGGTTTCTAGTGAGGTACATATCTCCCTGATGACAAACGGGGCACTTTCCTTTAAAAATACTGTAGATTTTTGTCCCTTCTAAAAAATTACTCATACTCTTTGTTTTTTGCGCACTAAACAATTGAGAATCCAATTGGTATTGAGCGCAAATTTAGGCATCTTTGCACAAAATTGAGTACAAGTCCATATGTAAATGTAAAGGCTTGATCTTAATTGATTTAAATACATTCTATGCTTAATATACACAATCTTTCCGTTTCCTTTCAGGGCGAATATTTATTTAATGATGTCACTTTTAGACTTAATGAGGGTGACCGCATAGGCCTTGTAGGTAAAAATGGGGCAGGAAAATCCACGATACTCCGTATTATTTCTGGCGAACAGGAATATGATACGGGTCAGATTGCGCTTGAGAAAGAGGTGCGAATAGGGTTTTTAAAACAGGATATTGATTTTGTGGAAGGTCGCACTGTTCTTGAAGAATCTTATCAGGCTTTTGAAGTTATCAAAACACTGGAAAAACGCTTGGAGGAAATAAATACCCAGTTGGTGGAACGTACCGATTATGAAAGTGAGGGCTATCATGATATTATGGTAGAATTAAGTGATGTACAACATCAGTATGAGATTCATGGCGGGTATAATTATCAGGGCGAGACTGAACGTATTCTTATGGGACTTGGCTTTAATCGCGAAGATTTCAACAAACTTACCGATACGTTTTCGGGCGGGTGGCGTATGCGGATTGAGCTGGCTAAATTACTGCTTCAGAACAACGAAGTATTGCTACTCGATGAGCCCACAAACCACTTGGATATAGAATCAATCATTTGGATTGAAGGTTTTCTGAAAAACTATGCCGGTGCGGTTGCGATCGTCTCGCACGATAGAATGTTTCTCGATAATGTGACGAACCGTACCATTGAGATTTCCATGGGAAGAATTTACGATTACCCAAAACCCTATTCGGAATATCTCGTGCTGCGCGAAGAAATACGTGGTCAACAGCTAGCTGCACAGAAAAATCAACAAAAAGAAATAGACCAGACCGAGAAGCTCATCGGAAAATTTAGAGCCAAGGCATCAAAGGCGACAATGGCGCAATCGCTTATCAAAAAACTCAACCGGATGGATATCATTGAAGTTGATGAAGATGATAACAGCGTGATGAGCCTTAATTTTCCCGTCTCGGTGGTGCCAGGAAAAGTGGTGGTGGAAGCCGAAGGAATCTCAAAAAGCTATGATGAGAAAGAAGTTCTTAAAAATATAGATCTTTTTATAGAGCGCGATACCAAAACCGCTTTTGTGGGTCAAAACGGACAGGGAAAATCGACTCTAGCAAAAATTATTGTGGACGAGCTTTCGCATAGTGGAAAATTAAAGTTGGGACATAATGTGCAGTTGGCCTATTTTGCCCAAAATCAAGCCGATCATCTGGACGGTTCTAAAACCGTGCTTGACACGATGATAGATGCCGCAAATGAGAAAAACAGAAGCAGGGTGCGCGATATTCTGGGTTCTTTTCTCTTCCGAGGAGACGAGGTAGAAAAATATGTACGTGTGCTTTCTGGGGGCGAACGCAACCGGCTTGCATTAGCGAAATTGATGTTACAGCCCTTTAACGTGCTGGTAATGGATGAGCCGACTAACCACTTGGATATCAAATCAAAAAATGTGCTTAAAGATGCATTGCGTCGTTTTGAAGGTACACTCATCATCGTATCGCATGACAGGGATTTTCTCCAAGGCCTTACTACGACCGTTTATGAGTTTAAAGATCATAAAATCAAGGCATATCTGGGAGATATTGACTTTTATTTAGATCAGCGCGCCGTTGAAAATATGCGCGACATTGAGAAGCGAGACATTCAGAAAAAAAGGAAAACTCCCAAGACGGAAGTAAAAAAAAATGGTCAGCACGATCAGAAAAAGTATAAAACGCTCACTAACAAACTGAGTAATATTGAGTCTGAAGTAAATAAACTGGAGCGAGAGATCAAAAAATTGGATGCAGAGCTTGCTAGTAATTATGAAAAGACGGCTGCAAAAGATGGATTTTTTGATAACTATCAATCCAAAAAGAAAAAAGCAGAACGCCTAATGGAAGACTGGGCAAAAATCTCTGATGAATTGGAGGAATATGCTTAAAAATGGCTATTTTAAGGTCGTTTTTGATTAAAAATAAATTTAGCGATGTTTGAACATTTTTTTGCATGTCCCCATTGCTGGGAAGAAATATCGATGCTACTCGATCCTTCGGTGAGTACGACTTATATTGAAGATTGTGAAGTGTGTTGCAATCCCATTGAGGTTCGCGTTTCCTTTGAAAATGGTGAATTGGCAGCATTTGAGGCAGTAAGTATTGAACAGTAATATGGGGATTATATGATGAAAAAACGCGTTTTTGGCCTTATTTTCCTGATTTTTGGATTTACCGCTTTTGCACACGAATATGTACTGCTAGCGTATAAGTATATTGTAAAAGAAGGTGACACATTAGAACTTCATCTTTTTGTGGCTGATGGTTTCAATATTGAATTGGAGCGCCCTTTTCAGCAGAAAATCACTAGTACTTTTGAACTGATCACCGCTCAGGGAACCACAGACCTTTTGCCGGAAATGCGTGATGGCGCGCTGCCAATTGTAGAACGTAAAGTGGATTTTAAAGGTTTAGGTCTTATTGCGATGGAACGGGACTATGCTAAGAATATCCAGTCCAACAAGGATTTTAAAGCCTATCTCAAAGAAGATAATATCTACGGAATCGAGATAGATACCATCAACAAAGCAAACCAGCACGAAAAATATACCCGTTATATAAAATGTCTTGTTCAAAGTGATCCTATAAAAAATGATACTCTTTTCAATCACAAAGTGGGGCATGTATTTGAAATCGTATTACTTAACAATCCATATACTCTTAAACAGGGCGACTTGCTTGAGGCTCAAGTATTTTTTCAGGGGAAACCTTTACAGGACAAGGTGATAACTGCCCGCAACAGGTTGGGTAATGAAGCTGCGCTGTACCACTATTCAAAAACCGATAATGCTGGCAAATGTGCTTTTAAAATAGAGCGTGGTGGAGATTGGTTTTTACACGCGACTCAGATGATTTCGAGTACTGATGACGACGCT
>JBBPYO010000580.1:0-2738 GCA_038199845.1 Flavobacteriales bacterium | reverse complement strand
TGGTTTATTACGATCAGGATGACGCGCATACGCATTATCGAACCGATGAATTTATTTTTGGAGATAAAATGCTCATTTGTCCAATCACAGAACCTAATGCCCGTGGTCGCCGTATGTATGTGGCTCGTGGTCGCTGGTATAATTATTGGGACCATGGTGTTGTAGAAGGTGGTAAAGAGATGTGGGTTGATGCAGATCTTGCTTTTATGCCCATATTTATAAAAGAAGGTGCGATGATTCCTAGATATCCCGTTCAACAGTATGTGGGTGAGTTGGAAATTAAAGAACTGGTTCTAGAAACATTTTATAAGAATGGGGTCGAACGCTCTACTGTTTACGAAGATGCTCAAGATGGGTATGACTATAAAATGGGTAAATATTCTTTGAGAGAATTTAAATTGATTGGAAAAGTAAATGAGGTCATCATTCAGCAGCATAAAACTGGCACATTTATTACAAGCTATGAAAATCTTGTATTGAAGTTCATAGGTTTTCCATTTGAAATTAAAAAGATAGAAATAGATAATGTAGTCTACGATCTGAGCGAAATTGATTTTGATATCGAAAAAAACTGGTTAAAAGTTACTAAAAGTTTTACGGAAATTCACATTTTTGGTTAGATTTTGATACACGAATAATAGAAGTTCCCCCTAAAAATAAAATATGAAAATAAATAAATTAATACTTATCGCATCTCTTATTTTTATGATAAGTGGCTGTAAAACAAGTCCTTTTACAGGGAAGCAAACCTTGAATTTCGTAAGTAATGAAGAGCTTTTTCCGATGTCTTTTCAGCAGTACAATACGTTTTTAGCAGAAAACAAGGTGGTCACCGGAACGGCAGATTCGCGAATGGTGAAACAGGTTGGTGAGAAGATTGCAGTAGCGGCAGAGCGCTATATGACAGCGCTGGGCTATCCTGGTTACCTCAAGGATTATAAATGGGAATACAATCTGGTAAAAGATGATGCGGTTAATGCGTTTTGTATGCCTGGCGGAAAAATCGTGGTGTATACCGGTATTCTTCCCATAACTCAAGATGAGGCGGGACTTGCCATGGTAATGGGCCATGAACTTGCTCATGCACTTGCAAATCATGGCGCACAGCGTATGAGCGCTGCTCAAGTGCAACAAGGTGTAGGTGTAGCAGGGGGTCTTGCACTGGGCGATTCAAAATCTGGCCAGCTCTTTAATCAGTATTATGGGACTGCGAGTCAGTTGGGCGTTATGCTTCCTTTTAGCCGTAAACATGAGTCTGAAGCAGATGAAATAGGAACCATAATCGCTGCGATCGCAGGTTATAATCCAGCTGAAGCAGCTGAATTATGGAAGCGAATGGCTGCAAAATCTGGTGGACAAGAGCCTATGGAAATCATGAGCACGCACCCTTCTTCGGCATCTAGGATTGAAGCGCTTACGGCACTTGTTCCTAGAGCAAAACAAGAAGCGGCGAAGTTTGGAGTGACGAATTTTAAAAGTTAAGAGACAGGAGTTCGGCTGTTCTGAGTTCTCAGTTTGAAAGATTGAGATTCATAAATTATAATTCAAATTTAAAATTTTTTAAAGCTGTACATGGAAGTTGCATTTAGCAAACTTTGGTGTACGGCTTTTTTGTTTTCGCTGATTGAAAATAAACAGGAACTACGACCTTTATTGATTGCATTATCTAGTCTACTATTCGTTAGATTTGACGAAAATGACGCATAACTATGGAAAAACTGCAAAAAGGTGATAAGAAACTGCTCAATGCCTGGGCTTTTTATGATTGGGCCAACTCCGTGTATAGCCTTGTAATAGCCTCAGCAGTGTTTCCTATTTTTTACGGCGCACTTACCGTTATACGTGATGATGAGGGTAGGATCGTTGACGATACGGTACATTTTCTCGGTTTTGAATTCAATAATGACACGCTTATAAGCTATGTGACTGCAGCCGCATTTCTTGTGGTTTCTTTTTTGAGTCCGTTATTGAGCGGTATCGCGGATTATGTTGGGAATAAGAAGGATTTTATGAAATTCTTCTGTTACCTGGGCGCCGTTTGCTGTATAGGTCTTTTCTGGTTTGATATGGAATATTTGTGGTTTGGACTGTTGTGTTATTTTCTGGCATTGATCGGTTTTTGGGCAAGTTTGGTTTTTTACAATTCGTATTTGCCCGATATCGCTTTTCCCGAGCAGCAGGACCGTATCAGCGCAAAAGGTTTTTCCCTTGGGTATTTGGGCAGCGTGATCTTGCTTATCATTTGCCTCGCCATGATCCTGTTTTATGATACGTTCGGCTTTGAGAGTGAAGATCTTCCCACCCGGCTTTCCTTCGTACTTACCGGAATCTGGTGGATCGGGTTTAGCCAGTATTCCTATTATTACCTTCCCAAAGGAAATTCAAAACAAAAACTGACCAAAAACGTCCTTTTCAACGGTTTTAAAGAACTGCGGAAAATCCTAGCCAAGATCAAGGCTGATAAATCCCTGCGCACTTATCTGAGTGCTTTTTTTATGTACAGTATGGCCGTACAGACTATTATGCTGGTCGCGGTTTACTTTGGAATTGAAGAACTGGACTGGGGCACGACCGACAGTACCACTGGATTGATCGTTAGTATTCTGCTTATACAGTTGGTGGCGAGTCTGGGCGCTTGGGGAACCGCCAAAATCTCGGCACATTACGGCAATATTCAGACACTTATTGGGATTAATATCGTCTGGATTTTCATTTGTATTTATGCGTATACCATACAT
>JBBPYO010000579.1:0-5460 GCA_038199845.1 Flavobacteriales bacterium | reverse complement strand
TGTGGAAGGTTTAGGTATTTATTAAGTGACCTGGCTGGGGCTCCCTTCGGTATGCTCCTTTCGTCGCTTACTCAGGATAAACTTCTCGCCCCGTTATAATTTTGGCATAAAAAAACTTCCGTTATGTGGAAGGTTTAGGTATTTATTAAGTGACCTGGCTGGGGCTCCCTTCGGTATGCTCCTTTCGTCGCTTACTCAGGATAAACTTCTCGCCCCATTATAATTTTGGCATAAAAAAACCTTCCGTTATGTGGAAGGTTTAGGTATTTATTAGGTGACCTGGCTGGGGCTCGAACCCAGGACCCTCTCCTTAAAAGGGAGATGCTCTACCAACTGAGCTACCAAGTCTTTTGTGTTTCGCTTATTGCGGCTGCAAATATACAGTCATTTAATTGATAATTCAAAAAGATTTTAAATAAATTTACAAAGAATTTTTCAAGACTTTTTAGTCGTTTGAAAATCAGGAAATAACTATCATGAATATTGTACTTTTAGGTTACATGGGAAGTGGAAAATCTACCATTGGTAAAATTTTAGCTCGCCAGTTGAATTATAATTTCATCGATTTTGATGATTTTCTTCAAGAGAGGGAGAAAATGACAATAAAGGAGATTTTTAACGTCAAGGGAGAGATTTATTTTAGAAAACTGGAAAATAAATACCTTAAGCAAGTTCTAGAGATTCAGCCAGCCACAGTCATAAGTTTGGGAGGTGGAACGCCTTGTTATGGTGATAACATGGAAATTATTAAGAATTCTGGTAATCCCACGGTCTATATTAAAGTTGCCGTGGGAGAGCTTACCGCACGTTTATGGAAAGCACGAGCAGTACGACCGTTATTGGCACATCAAGATACTCCAGAAAAAATGGACGAATTTGTTAGAAAACACCTTTTTGAACGTAGTTTTTATTACCATCAGGCATCAATAAAAGTTTTGGCAGACGGGAGATCTGCCTTAAAAATAGCGCATGAGATTAAAGCCCGTGTTAAGTTAAACGGAATTTGATATAATCCATAATTGCGAATTTTAAGTCAGGTCTGGGCAAAAAATCATTTATGGCAGTCGCTATGAAATTAATTTTCAGGTGCGATAGCTGAAAAGATGCATTATAGTACACGCTGACTTATGCTTAATCTATCACTGAATTATTCTAAAAAAGCAATATCGTTCTCAGGACTCAAGCGCACCTTTACACGTTCATTAAGTGATGTACTTAAAGAAATGCCTTTAAAATCGGCTTTTACAGGATATTTTTTGTGATTGCGGTTTACCAGCACCGCAGTCTTGAACTTTTTTAAAGGTACATCCAGAAAATATTTCACACCATATATAAGCGTAGTGCCAGAATTGAGCACATCGTCAATGAGCACGATGCATTTATCTTTATAAATCTCAGCGCTCAGAGAAGCTTTTACCGTTCCCAGCGGCGCATTTTTATCCATTGTGATTTCGCAAAGTTGACATTCTATATCTGCTATTTTTTCGATGATCAGCTTTAAACGCTGTGCGATCACAAAACCGTTTTTGGATATTCCCGCGAGTATGATTTCTTTTTCATCGACATTAGATTCGTAAATCTGATGCGCTATGCGCCGTATTTTATTCTGAATGTCCTCGTGGTTAAGAATCGTCTGCATACGCTGATTTTATAGTGTAAATGTCACTTTTTTGTGTTTTCAAAGATAAAAAAGAGTTCGCTGCCTTGTCTTGGTTTTATAGAATTATGACAGCGCTGTAACGTTTTGATTGAAAAATGGGGTTCAAAAAGTGCTTTGTATTCTTTTTGGCTTCCGCCAAAAGGTGAACCATCTTCCGTTTTTTCAAAATCAAAAAAAACTCCAGCCAGTTTTCCTTTAGGTTTTAATAGTTCTTTCATCTTCATCACGTAATCTTTCCGAAGCATAGGATCTAATGCGCAAAAGAAAGTCTGTTCCAGAATAAGATCATAACTGCCTTGAAGGGCAAAGAAATCTGCCATTATTAGCCTATTTTTAGGGAAATCAGGGCATTTTTCGGCAATATTCTGAAGTGCGGTTTTTGATAGATCTACAACACTTACATTTTTAAAACCTTTCTTGTGAAGATAAATCGCCTCGTGGCCATAACCAGCACCGGGGATAAGTATTTCCAGGTTTTTATCTTGAAGTTGGTCAATATAAGTTGTCAGCGGTGGAGAAGGATAACCTAGGTCCCAACCGGTATTATCCTCTTTATAGCGGTGTTCCCAGTAGGATTGATCAAATTTCATCTTCATCCACATCATCTTTAAAATCTTCCAGGTCGCGGCGATCTTTTTTGGTGGGACGGCCGGTGCCTCTTTTTCGGTAATAATCTTGCGAATGTTTAAGGAGATCCAGTTTTTCAAGATTTTCCTTTGGCGTAATATCCATACAATAAAGCCCTACCAATTTTGCGCCCACACGACTGGAGGGGATATCAAGGACCTCTATTTTATAATCGATCTGGTTTTTGCGTACCTGAATAACATCAGTAGGGAATACATCGCGAGACGCTTTTACTGCAACATCGCTTATTTTTACTTGTCCTTTATTGCAAGCCTTTGTGGCTACAGAACGTGTCTTAAAGTAGCGGATGTGCCATAAATATTTATCTACACGCATAATCTATCGTTTTTTGAGTCGTTTTTAAGCAAAATGGATATTAAAATAGGTGAAGTTTAAAAATGTAACGCACTACAAAAATAACGTAAAATTGTATCTTGCGCGACTTAAAAGCATAATGATGAAAAGTATAAAACAAGGTATTTACTTAATTTTTGCCATGCTGGCGCTTACTTCTTGCAAAAAAGATGACGCAGATGAAGCTCCTGTTGTGCCTGATCGCGATCGGGGAGAGGTGCAGGTAGAAAGTGATTCAACAATCACCAGTTATTTAAGCACACATTATTATAACTATGAAGATTTTGATAATCCACCGGAAGGGTTTGATTATCAGATCAGATTCGGTGAGCTGAAAGGTGATAATGCCGATAAAAGATCTCTTGCGGAAGATGTAAATGAACAAACTTTCAACTTTCAGGATGTAGATTATAAATTATATACACTGGTAGTGCGCGAAGGCGAAGGCAAGCAAGCGACCTATGCAGATTCTGTATTTATGAATTACAACGGAAGACTGTTTAATGATAAGCGCTTTGACGGTTCTGTAAATCCTGTTTGGTTCAACCTGCCCGGTACGATAACCAGCACAGGTATTTCAGGTACAATATTTGGTTTTGCCAATGGAGTTAATTCTTTTAAAGGAGCTTCTGAAATAGGGCAAAATGATGACGGAACTTTAAAATTCAGTAACGATTACGGTATTGGTGCGGTATTCATTCCTGCAGGATTAGCGTATTTTAGTTCAGCTCAAAGTATTATTCCAGCTTATTCAAGTCTTATTTTCACTATGAATATTTACGATGTCAGAGTAGGTACAGATGGTGATGGTGACGGAATACCCAATATCGTTGAAGATTTGAACAAGAACAATTCCCTTGTAGATGATGATACAGATGCTAATCGTCTCCCCAATTATTTAGATGCAGATGACGACGGTGATGGCATCCTCACCCGTGATGAAATAATCATAGAAGCTGACGGAAAAATTGAATATCCCGATACAGATGGAGATAAAATACCTGATTATCTGGACGCCGATTCTTAATTCGTTTTCAGCCCTAAAAATTCAGAAAAGCCCAGCTCCAGTTGGGCTTTTTTTCTTTTTCAGCTAAAATAATGTAAAACTTAAAGAATTATCCGAATCACCTAAGTTGATTCAGACAAATTAATTAATCTAAAAAAAACCACCCTAAAGCTTCTAAAAATTGGTAAAAAAGGATTGAAAATGGCTTAATTTGGGCAAAAACGAACCGATTTTGAGATGAATAGGTCATATTATTAAATATATTCCTGAAGAAAACACCAATATCCAATCAAAGACGCCTTTCGCGTTAGGGATTGAAGTGGAAATCCTTTTTGTGAGGAACGAACAAAAAGATTGCAGCGAAAAGCCCGACCCGCAGGGAAACGCCCAAAATCCACAAATCCCTACATCCTCAAATCCACAAAAAATAATAACTTAGATTGCAACACCCTGTATTTAATTCCGTCCTTAATTTAACACCACTAACCACACCATCATTTTGCAGTTATCAGAAATTCTAGAACGATGCAAGCATAACGATCGCCGTGCACAATTGCAGCTGTACCGCAAGTATAGTGAAGGCATGTATTATGTGGCTTTTAGGTTTTTAAAAAATTCCTATGAAGCTGAAGATGCCATGCAGGAAGGTTTTATAAAAGCTTTTACAAAAATGCACCAGTTTACCGGTGAAGTGACCTTTGGCGCTTGGCTGAAACGGATTGTGATCAACCAAAGCATTGATATGCTGAAATCTAAAAAGCTGGAACTTGTTGCTATTAATGAACAAGTGATGGGAACGGTGGAAGAGTTTGACGACTGGTCTGTGGGAGACAGTATCTCTATTGCGCAGATCAAGGAAGCGATAGATGACCTGCCAGAACGGTACCGTTATGCCGTGATGCTCTTTCTAATAGAAGGTTACGATCATCAGGAAATTTCAGAAATACTTGACATTACAGAAGTCGCATCAAGAACGCTGGTGCATCGTGGTAAAAAGAAGTTACAGGAAAAATTAAAACCATATTACAATGGCACAGGATATTAGGGAATTATTTAAGAACGATAAGGGCATTCCTGCCCAGGGTTTACGAAGTGGCCACGACAAGCGTTTTGAGTCCAGGCTCCATACTCATTTTGGCGAAGCAAAAACAAACAACGGTTCGTATATGTGGCTTAAGATTGCTGCAGTTTGCATCGTGATTTTTGCTATAGGAAGTCTGTTTTTAAGCCGAAATAGCGGATTTAACGTACAGGCAGATCAGCAGAATATACAAGTGGTCGAGGCAGATGCTGCGCCATTGCATTTGAGTGATCTTTCACCGGAATTTAAAAAGTTGGAAGATTATTATATGGCCAGTATCAACGTAGAACTTGCGCAGCTTGACCTTACCGACAATAATAAAGAACTCATATACTCCTATATGACCCAGCTGGAAGAGCTTAATGCCGAATATAAAAAACTTAACGCAGATCTGGTAGAAGTGGGTGTTAATGATCAGACCGTGAGCACACTTATTGATAACCTTCAATTGCGGCTCACGCTTCTTTTTAAACTTAAAGATAAGCTGAAAGACATTAAACAAGTTCCTAAAGTATCGTCTCAAAGTAACCGAATATAGAATCCTTGTGATGAAATTATATAGCACCACCATAGTTTTAATGTGCCTGACCGGTTTTAATACCTTGACTTGTCTGGCTCAGGAGAAAACGATTAAAATGACAGAGCGTTACGACGCGAGTGAAGACATTAACCTCCTCGTTGATGCGCAAAACACCGATGTTGTCTTTGAAGACTGGAATAAAGACGAAGTGC
>JBBPYO010000578.1:0-6727 GCA_038199845.1 Flavobacteriales bacterium | reverse complement strand
CACATTAGTAAATGATTGTACAGTTTCTGCCTGAAAATTGGAGATTTTATTAAGTACACCGTTCAGGCCCAGTTCATAGGTAGTAACCGCTCCTGGATTGCCCTGTCCGTAAAGTAGGCTGAAAAATTTATTGTTATTTGTGATATAATAACGGTAGGTACCGTCCTGTTCCACACCGTTTCCTACCAGGCTTATACTTCCCTCAGATAGATTTTCTGCGGTTAAAATATAATCTGCTACACCTTCTAATGCTACCGGTGTTGCAGTGATTACATAATTTGCTGCCTTATCATCGCCACCGGTTTCTGGCGCGGGATTGTCATCATTGCTACTACAGCTAATGCCTACAAAGGCAAGTGCAAATGCTATTAAATAAAGATTTAATTTGGTCATGATTTGAAAGTTTAAATTTAATTGTTAAAAGGAATATCTGATTTTTCCGGAAAAACTTCTGCCCGGTTTTTGTAAGCTGAAATTATCGTAAAGGCGTTTATCTAATAGGTTTCGGCATTCTAAAGTAAATGTGAAACGCTCCATATTATAGGTGAGATTGAGGTCATGGGCGATCTGTTCGGGAATTTCATATTTACCGCCACCACTGGTAGATCCCAAACTTGGCCAGTATCTGTAAAAAGAATATACATAAAGGAGGTTGTAGCCTAAGTTCAGGGTATTTTTTTTATTGAAAGGATCGTGAAAAGTATAAGAAGCATTTCCATTTCCGTAAGCATACGGGATATTGGGCAGGCGGTCTTTGTAAACGATACTTTCTGAAGCTTCCCCGTCTACAAACTGCGTGTTGTTGCGAAGGTTTTGATAGGTGAAATTCAAACCCATCCTAAAATTATTTTTATAAATGTAGCTGGCTTCCAGTTCTACACCAATATTCGTAACGTCTTGCAGGTTGTCCTGCGTTTGTAAAATTTGGTTTTGATTGAGTTTTGGTCTGATAAAGTCTTTTGCATCGCGGTAAAATACATTTCCGTCTATGTTAAACTGATTTCCATTTTCAAAAGCTTTCCAGTAGCTGGCACCCAGGTTATAATTATTGCTGTGCTCGGGATCCAGATCTGTGTTTCCTTCCAGGACAATTCCACCATCACCGTAAAGTTCCTGTGGCGACGGCAAGCGGTAGCTCCGTTCAAAGGAAGCTTTCAGCTGAAAATCTGAAGTGATAAAATAACTTCCGGCAGCACCGTAACCGAAAAAGTTGAACGCGTCCCTCTTTTCAAAATAGGCTACATCCCCATAATCGCCAGACGGATTATAACGCTGATCAAAGGTATTGATCTGATTATAGTTTTTAGTAAAAATGGTAGTACTCCAGTTTTCTTCGGTAAATTGGTAACTTAACCCCAGGATATTTTTAAAGGTTTTCTGTGGCTGATCGTAGATATCATCATTCGGCCGAAGTTCATTTTCCTGTTTCCGGTCAAAGGTGGTATACACATTACTTAAAGAGAACGCATGTTTCGCATCAATTTTATAGTTGAAACTTGCGTTGAGCAGTCCATTGTTATCTTTAAATTTGAGGTGTGTATAATTCTGCTCGCCGCCCGGAGTGTCGTAGGCGATAAAATCACCAAACCAGTTGTAGCGCCGATTTACAGTATCTATAACCTGTTCTTGACCAAGATTGTAATTGGCATTAATGTTGGCATCCAGATTTTTTATAATAAAATCATCCTTTTGATATTTTAAGGTTGGCATGATAATATTGCTGCGCGTATGTCTATTGCCATAAACCGTAACCAGCCGCTGCGCCGTTTAAACTTCATTATAAACCTGACCCAGAGTAATCCCGAATAATAAACGGTCTGCGTAAGATTTGTTGACCACGCCTACATTTGCTATTAAAGTTTCATTGTGGTAGCGGTCATGAAAACGACGGACCTCCTGATCTGGAAAATATTCACCGGTATTGAGATCTGCCACATCTACATTCACGCTGTAATCGTTATCCGAATAGTTCTGAAAAGCGTTAACTTGAAAAACAACATCAGATTTTGATACAAAAGTGGCATCTATATTGGTGCGGTGCGTATTAAAAGAACCATAGGAATAGGAAAGATCCAAGTGGTCTTTCTCGTAGGTATTGGTAATAATATTTATGGCGCCACCCAGCGCATCTGCACCCAGACTTACGGGCACCACGCCTTTATAGACCTCAATACGTTGCGCCAGGCTAATGGGAATATTATTGAGCTGAAAGGAACTGCCAAAATTCTCCATTGGGATCCCGTCTATAAAAACCTTCACTTGATTACCGCGGAATCCATTCATGCTTAACGCCATTCGAGAACCTACGCCACCGCTTTCGCGCACCCTGATCCCGGAAACCTTATCAAGTGCGTGACCTACATCTAGTGTGGTATTATGCAGCTTTATCGCGTCAATAACATCTACATTGTAAGCAAGGGCCTCTATTTCCTGAATTCTACTTTTTGCAGTAAGATTGACCGCATCAAGTTCTACCGATGATTCTTCTAGAACAATTTGAATTCCTTCAACAGAATTTTTGCTTAGATCAATAGTTTGAGAAACAGTTTTAAATCCTATAAAAGAGGTTTCTAAAGTTATATTTCCACTGAAAGGACCGTTGATAATAAAACGCCCATTATCGTCAGTAATCGCTCCTTTTGCTTGATTTTTTAGAGCAACGGTTGCGCCATAAATAGGAGTTCCAGAGGTTTCGGTAACGCTACCAGAGATCTGGTTGTCAGTTTGCGCCTGTGCAGAGACGGTTAAAAACAAAAGAAGTATAATATGCCACGGCAAATATGTATTTTGCATTGCTTTTTAATTTCAACAGTTAGAGAGTGTTTGTTAGAGTCGTACGGTTGCAGCCGTGCGGCTCTTTTTATTATTAACCTTATTAAGACTAATTATAAATTGTACGCAAAAATAAAATTTTGTGTGGAATAAAAAAGGTTCTTTGCTTTTTTATTTAAATTATTTCTAAATAGGGATTTTACGCATGGCTTTTCCGGGAAGGAAGAAGTATTATGTTTTTGAACTATTCATTTTAAATTGAAAGGTCCACGACAAAACCAAATAAGTCTTTCCCCCAATCTTAGATATGGACTTATTCCGGATAAATTCTTGAATAATGGAAATTCTGCACTCTTTAGCTAAAAAACAAACCAAAACTCATATGCGGATTTTAGCTTAAAATACTTTACAGATTTCTAACAAATAGATTTTTGCTGTGTAATAGAAAAAAGGGCATAATGTAATTTGAAGATTTTTTGTAGAAAAGAAACTGCCAACAGCACATAAAAAAATCGGACATTTAGCCCGATTTTTAGTGTTTTAGCACTGTTTATTGATCATTATTTACCAATAATTGGTTATAAATCAACTTACATCAACATTTTCTGAAGACGTTGTTGCAGTGCAGTATCAGTTTGCAATGCCATAGCAATTTGCTGATATCTATCCATGTCTAAATTTTGACTTTCAACGATTTTGGCAACTTGTTCTTGAAAACCCTGTTGCATGGCATCTAATTTTTCAACCACTTTTTTGTGCATTTCCATTTCCTCTGGGGTAGCATCGCTTTTTGCGGCTGGATCCATTGTAGACTGATGAATTTCATTGAACCGTTTAATGTCCATTCCTTCATCTTCTACAGTGCTTACCATTTTTCCCTGTGCTTCTTGGCCTATAACCTGCATTTGCTTGTAAGCATCAGCAAATTTACCCAGTTCTTCATCAGAAACTTCAATTTGTGCCTGTTCTTGTTGTGGCATTGCATCTACCTGAGAAAAAGCGGGCATCGTACTCATTACGGTTAGTACAAAGGCTCCACCTAAAATTCTTTTTATCTTTGACATAATCTATTTGGTTTTTAATATTTAAAAAGTTGACGTAAAACTATTTTGCTTTCAACCACCAACCATCCAATTTAACAAAGAATTGACCGATTTTTGAATAACCTTAACTTTGATAATAAATTATTTTAACACTCTGAGAAAAAGAATCTGGTTTTTGAGTTATAAAACTAAATGGAAAAGGTTCAAGTTGTTTGTTGAAAGTTGCATGTTCAAAGACAGCGTTTTTCAATTAATCCACTAATTTTATCATTAAATCCCAATTTGCGTTAGGGATTGCAGTGGAAATCCTTTTTGAGAGGCACGAACAAAAAGATTGCAACGCAAAGCCCGGCCGCTAGGGAACGCCCAAAAATCACTCAAAATCATCTAACTAGAACCTTCGCGTTAGGGATTGCAGTGGAAATCCTTTTTGAGAGGCACGAACAAAAAGATTGCAGCGCAAAGCCCGACCCGCAGGGAACGCCCAAAAACTACTCAAAATCATACATTCAAAGCTCCATCGGTAGGGAAACGTGCAAAAACCCCTCAAAGTCATCTAAAACCTTTTGCTCTTTACAAATATCCAAAACTAATATATTTAGTACATTTGAAGCCCTAACTTTTTTTTAACATATGATCACACACCTCAGCGGTAAACTGGTAGAAAAAAATCCAACAGATGTTGTAATAGACTGTAATGGTGTAGGTTATGCTGTTCAGATTTCTTTGCATACCTATTCCATGATTCCTGATGGAGAGCGCATTCAACTCTTTACGTATATGCACGTTAAGGAGGATTCGCATACCCTTTATGGGTTTGTGCAAAAGTCAGAGCGGGAAGTGTTCAAGCTTTTAATATCTGTATCTGGAGTGGGAACCAGTACGGCGCGTACCATGCTTTCTTCCTTGAGCGCAGATGAGGTGAAGCAGGCGATTGCTACTGGCGACGTTCCGGTTATACAGTCTGTGAAAGGGATAGGAGCAAAAACTGCCCAGCGCATTATTCTTGATCTGAAAGATAAAATTTTAAAAGTATTTGATATAGATGAGGTTTCACGACCCATGAGCAATACTAATAAAGAAGAGGCGTTATCTGCTTTAGAGACCTTGGGTTTTGCCCGCAAACAGGCGGAAACAGTATGCGCCCGGATTGTGCGCGACAATCCCGATGCGGGAGTAGAAACTATTATCAAACAAGCACTAAAAAACTTGTAATTCCTTTGGGTACAACATTATATTTTAATCATTTTACGCGTTGTCTACTCCTAATGAGCGTCTTTGCTTATGGCGCAGAGGCATTTGCTCAAAACGATACTATTCCGCAAGATTCTATTAAAACCGGTTATTCGCTGGGGCGGTTACAGCTTAAGAATCCGCAGAGCATTATTTCAAAATATACCTACGATCCACTCACACAACGGTATATTTATACAGAAAATCTAGGCACCTACAATATAAACTATCCACAATACCTCTCTCGGGAAGAATTTATTGAACGCGTACGCCAGGAGCGCATGAGTGCATATTTTCAAGAGAAAATTGCTGCAATAGATGGTCGTACCGAACAGGGGCAGGAAGATCAAAAAAGTCTGCTGCCCAATTTTTATGTGAATTCTGGCCTTTTTGAAACCATTTTTGGCGGAAATACGATAGAATTTATACCACAGGGTTCGGTTGAATTAGATATTGGTGGTCTTTTTACCAAACAGGACAACCCGAGTTTCTCCCCTAGAAACAGAAGTAATTTCAGTTTTGATTTTGATCAGCGCATCAGCTTGAGCCTTTTGGGAAAAGTGGGCCAAAGATTACAGGTAAACGTCAATTATGATACCGAATCTACTTTTGATTTTCAAAACCAGATCAAACTGGAATACACGCCTACCGAAGATGATATTATTCAGAAAATAGAGGTCGGTAATGTGAGTATGCCGCTTAACAGTGCATTGATTCAAGGATCACAGAGCCTTTTTGGGGTAAAGACCCAATTGCAATTTGGTAAAACAACGATAACCGGTGTATTTTCAGAGCAGCAGAGCCAGACCAATTCAGTCACTGCGGAAGGCGGTGGAACTATTCAGGACTTTGAGGTTTTTGCACTTGATTATGACGAAAACAGGCATTATTTCCTTGCCCATTATTTCAGGGATCAATATGATAAGAACCTGGCCAATTATCCTTTTAATGCTTCTAATATTCAGATCACCCGATTAGAAGTCTGGGTGACCAATAGAAGTCAGACTTTTGAAAATACGCGTACCATTGTGGCTTTGCAAGACATCGGTGAATCAGACCCTAACAATATAGGTCTGGCCGCACCTCCCGGCGGTTTTTTGAATAAACCTGCCGGAAGTTATCCTGAAAATGAAAACAATGATTTCAATCCGTTGGGGATAAACGGTAATGCGCAGACGGTCCTCAATTCTGCCATTCGAGACGCGGCAACGATAGGTCAGGGTTTTGGTGGTGTGCAAGTGAGCGACGGTACAGATTACGCATTGCTGGAAAGTGCCAGAAAACTTTCTCCCAGCGAGTATACTTTAGAGCCCACACTGGGATATATTTCCCTCAACCAGCGCTTGAGCAACGATGAGGTGCTTGGTGCCGCATTTCAATTTACGGCAAACGGACAGGTTTATCAAGTGGGGGAATTTGCAAATGACGGTGTAGATGCCACTGGCAATCCGCTTATTGATACAGACGGTGACGGTATTCCAGATATTGCCGATGCTGATGTAGATGGCGATGGCATTTCCGAAAAGCCAGATACAGATGGCGATGGTATTGTTGATTCTGCAGATCCTGACCAGAATCCCGGGCCAGATATAGATGGTAACGGTATTTTGGCTAGCGTGGTGCCGACTAATCAAGGCGGAGAGCCACAATCACTTGTGGTAAAAATGCTAAAGAGCAAT
>JBBPYO010000577.1:0-11490 GCA_038199845.1 Flavobacteriales bacterium | reverse complement strand
CTGACAGACCTGCAAATTTAGCACTGCCCTGAATACCACCCATGCTACTGACGTTTACCACATGTGAACCAGTTGTCATAAATGGAAGTACACACTTAATTAAATGCGCTACTCCGAAAACATTGACATTGTAAACTTTTTTAAATTCCTCTATGCTGGTTTTTTCAAATGGCTTATTGACCAAAGCGCCCGCATTATTAATTAGAATATCTACTTTTTTCCAATTTTCAGCAATGAAAGCAATTACTTTTTGAAAATCCTCATCTACTGAAATATCGAAAGGAAACGTGGATATATTCGCGTTTTTTAGTGCTTTTATTGGCTTTTCATTCCGCGAAAGCGCTAAAATATTATGTCCTTCCTCGGCAAATTGTTTAGCGAGTTCATAACCTATTCCGCGACTGCTGCCCGTGATGATTATATTCTTTTTAGTTTTCATTTAATGTAATTATATGGGCGGCACTATCGGTCATACCTTGTATACCCGGGATTAGGCGATTGATGACATTTGCAATATGGTTCATATCCATTTTATCTACCTCATCCCCTACTTGATGATAATGATTAAAATTAGTAAAATCAAAAGTTGAAACTGTTTGTGCAGGTATATTTAATGCCTCATAAAACGAAGCATTGTCGCTGCGGTTAAAAAGATGATATTCTTGCGCCTGCGGTAAAAAACCGAGTATCTCATCGCCGCAATAAGTGTTAAAAACCTTCGCCATATTAGACATTTCGTATCCTGTTAAGTAGGCGAGATAACTCTTATCGGTCATGGGGACACCTATCATTTCAATCTCCAGCATGGTATATATCTTCGCTTTTTCATCCTTTAAACGTTGTGCCAAATGTTTAGAGCCTAAAAGTCCCATTTCCTCTCCCGAAAAAAGTGCGAAAATCAAACTACGCTTATTGGTTTTTTGCTGTGCAAAATATTTGGCAAGTTCCATTACCGCTACAGTTCCAGAAGCATCGTCATTGGCACCGTTTGCTATGGAATCTCCTTCTACCGCTTCTATAATGCCAATATGATCATAATGCGCGCCTATTAAAATATATTCATTTTTGAGCTCGGGATCATTACCTTCCACCATCCCTACGATATTATAGGTAGGGAAACCTTTAGCATCAAAATCATCGCGCATGGTCTCGTAATAAGGTTCGATCCCATATTCCGTAAAAAAATCAGTTATATAAAGTGCGGCTTCTTCGAGTCCCTCAGAACCTGTAGCGCGACCTTGCAATTTATCTGAGGCCAGAAATTCTAAATGCTTTTGAACGCTTGCAGCAGAAACGGGTGCGTCATTAGCGGAATCTATTGGAGTTTTCTGCGCTTCTATTATACGCTCAAGAGTCGTTGTCGCAGTTTTTGAGGATTCTATGCGCTTTATTTTTGACGGGCCGCAGGAGATTATAAAACTGAACAGTAATGGGAGAATTGTTTTTTTCATGAGCCAAAGTTAGAAATCCCGCCGGGAATAGGTGGGATTTAATTTAAAATGTGTTGAAATAATGTTGTTTTATTTATTCATATTGTTTAAAAAACTTAAAATTTCTGCTTTTTCAATTCTTCGGAAAGAAGCATCTTAATGAAACTTTGACGGCTGACGCCCAATTTTTTGGAATTTTTATCCAACGCCGCAATCATCCCATCCGGGAAAATCCAAAGGAAGTTGTTTAAGTTTATTTCCAAGTTTTGTAATACTTTTAAAATCAAGATATTCAATAATGAAATCACCCTCATCACATTTCTTGTCAAATTTAGATGCTTTTTATAGATTGTGCTTTCATTTTCATTTAGCATGAATATTTACAGTTTAACCTCACAGGTTTTTGAAACATGTAAGGTTTCTATACGCTCTGCCAATCTACCGAACTGACGACCTACAAGGTATTTCCGCTTTTTCAGCGGATTCCTTGTAGGTTTGACCAAGTTGAATTTAAAATAGTAAACTTTTGCTAATGCGAAAAACAAAGAAAAAAAAACTTTAACATTCAATAAAATGAGTTTGGGCGGAGATATACCTTCGAGGAGCCCATTTGTTCGTTCCTCTCAAATGAGGAATATTTTGCAGGATAGCAAA
Organism: Flavobacteriales bacterium; assembly: GCA_038199845.1. Lineage (GTDB taxonomy): Bacteria > Bacteroidota > Bacteroidia > Flavobacteriales > Flavobacteriaceae > Leeuwenhoekiella. The sequence goes on along the minus strand of JBBPYO010000577.1, from coordinate 9,406 downwards.
ATTAATACTTATTAATTTCGCTTTAATGTAAAATCCCATTAATAATAGATGAAAATTATTTTAAAATCTACTGAAATAAAGCTGTTCCACATTATTTAGGCGATTATTCTTTATAAACATGAATTCTGATTTTTTGATTTTTTAGCAATAAATGATTCGGATTTTTTCTGAATTTAATTTAAATAATTACGCAGTCATGGCAGATTTATGGATCTAGCGAATTAAGTCTTACGGAATTCCATATCGCATCTTCCCTTAACGTATTGGGATTAACTCCTGCAAAACGACGGAAATCCCGTATAAGGTGCGTCTGATCATAATAACCAAAATTATGAGCAATCTCTGTCCAAGGGATATATGGGTTTCGATCCTTAAACCTATAGGCTTCAGAAAAACGTACCATACGTACAAAGAATTTAGGGGGGAAGACCTATATGTTCTAAGGCTGCCGCTCCAGTTGACGAACGCTCAGGCAGGTCTGCGAGGCCAGAATGTCGATGGTAAGGTTACCCCGCGCCTTTATCAGCTGAAACATGGCCTTATCAATAGGCTATACAGGTTTTAGCATACATAACCTTCTTAGAAAATAATTTTGAACAATACCGTTCCTTTTTTACTACTTGGGGTGGTCATAAGTTGCTCGGTTACTTCGTTTATTTCTTTGCCAATGATCAATGCAGGCATCAAAATCATAGTCGACTATTTCCCTTAAGGGAATACCAATCAAACGATAGAGGCCACACGGCTTTAACACCACGACTACATTTGCGTATTTTTCCCAACATCTAGAGTTACTCGTGTAAGCTGTGGCCCGATAATTATGGACTGGGCGCGATCTTCAAAAGCACCAGATCCTTTTTTCGCCTTGACGGAATCTTTGATATAAAAGCATAGAAAACTGGTATGGGTAGGCTTATAAGTGTAAATGGGCGATAAAGCGTCACCTGGTGCGAACACATGCGCCATTACGCAGACAGTTTCCACGTATTCAAAAATGGCTGGATGTGGACTGTAGTATATCGTATACATGATAGCGCATATTTATGTTGTGATCACAAATCCAAAATACGCCCTAAAAATAGAATTTGCCATTTTAAAATAATTATTTCTAAATGTCTATACTACAAATTTGGGTAATCTAATTATAGAAAAAGTTGTTATTATCTATTTTCAATTAGTAAGTGAAGTTACGCATGTTCATACTCAACCCCGATTTAGTTTATGCAGTTCAATTCCCTGTAGGCTGCGTTGACCGTCAACAGATACGCCTTTGTATTCAAAGCGCAGTGGTAGGTGCCGTAAGCCAACCTGAGCTTCTTAAGTTTGACATATCCCAATAGGGAATGAAATATATGGTTGACCTTTAGCCTTAGCGAATTTGCTAACGACCTGTGTTTGTGGCGTCCTGCTTGATTCTGTTATGGTATTCCTTAACGCTCAACCGTTTTTTTATAAACCACCGTGAATCTGGTGATTTCAAGGATTGAGCGGCAATGTGCTTAACGAATTAATAAATATTGTTTTTCTCTTTAGAAGGATTAATTCTAGCCATAACTCCTGCCTAACTAGTGGGTATTCCTGCAGCCCGTTTCGTTACCGAAATTAGATGACCGCCTTTTCCCTTCGGGTGAGCTTTTTTATAGCGGGGTATTCCTTCCCCTATCCATTTTTTTACCTCTTCCGGCTTTTGCTCGAAGGCCATCTTGATTTGCTTCTGCAGGGATTTTTAAGATGAATAAAACTTTAATTTTCAGTTAATTCAAAGTAAACCGGATCACCATAAACGCTTTATCAATAATCTTATCTGTATTGTTTATTTTCAATTGCCAATCTGCCACTTTAATTTCGGCATCCGAGATAACAAATGTTTTGGTATCACCAATTGGGATGCCCATTGTGAACGAATTGGAATCATCATCTACGTCCAGCGTCATATCACCCATTAGTAGATCGGAGTGGTTAATAAATAGAACATCCCTCACTTTAACGGTTTTAAGGTCGCGTGGCTTCCCGTCTTTTGTTTTTATAAAATAAGGCAAGAAGTTCTGTACATTATTGATAGTTAGTGTCCGAGTGGTATCCCCTTCTTTTACCTGTATGGCCTTATGCCACTCCGTAGGCAGGTCGTGCTGTAAATCGATGATACTGAAAAGCCCTTCTTGTTGCCCCAATTCTTCGACACTCTTCATAAAATCCATAGCAGAATCAGTGGCCGCTTTTTTCAAACGCCCGCCGCCTTCATCGGAAATATATCTGAGGTGTATCACCGCATCGGAAATGGTGTTATAATCAAATTGGCGGAAATCAGGGAGTTCCAAACGCCATTTGCTGATCGCGCCGGCTCCCTCAAATGGTAAGTAACGTTCGTCTTTAAAATTGAGTTCGAACGTACCACTGTCGTTTTGGGCAGAACTGGCAGCTATGGCACTGATCGGAATAATATAGCTACTGAAACGCTCATCAGTTTCTTCTGTTTTTTCAGGATAATCAGCCTTGCCTACGGCAATGGAAGAATTCCTGAATTTGTTCTCCAAGAGGCGCAACGTGGCATTGATGTTGGTATATGGACCTGCTACACATGGAACCGAGAGGGACACTGATTTAATTCGTCGTTTGTAGTGCCCGGGGAAGTCCATATCAAACAAGATTTCTGGTAACTCAAATTCACATTTACCAATTTCACGAAGCTGCAGAATGGCGATTGGGTTGATTTGGCGTAAAGAAATGTGCTTGGTGATCTCGTAATCATATCCTCTATTTTCCTGATAGGCAGCTTCCAATTGTTTCAAGCCAACATAAAGTTGCTCACCTGCCAATAGACCTTCGTGACCGGCATCCCAATAACCTGCATTTATAAAATTGGAATTCGATAGACCGCGCTCAAAACGATAGACTTTTTCGCATTTTTTTGCCAGGTCGTAGGTTAAACTATAAACCTGATGATACAGCGTTTTAAGACTGCCCCGCATCCAAGTATAAAGTTCGTCACCTGTATATTTATTTTTCAAAAATTCCTCAACCTCATTCGCATTATCTATTTGTTTCTGCTGATTGCCAATGTCCAAATTGGCAATATTGATACGGATCTGTTGTGCGGTAATCTGCTTGTCTATTTGTTTAATTTCATAGCCTGCGGCATTGGCTTGCATTATTCGGTCTTGAAGGGCTCTGGTAAAGCTGCCCTTCTTAGCCGCCTTGGACGATTGAAACGATAAATCGACTACCCCAGAGGTAATAAATTTAGCCCAGGCTTGAGCCGCTTGGCCTAGATTTGAGCCACCGAAACTTATTCCTGCTCCTATTCCTATTGGTTTTAAATCAGCGGAAAAGGATGGGATTATATGTAAAATACTTGCTAATTTTTCAGGAAAGTCAGCGTCCTTCTGCTTTTCGTTAGCTTCACTGGCCTTATCCATATCTTCCTTCTCGTACTTTATTAATTTTAATCCTCCTTCGCCATTAGGTGTTTCAATTGCATTTGCCAATTCAGAAAATTCATTGTCCAATCCTGGCACTTTACCAATATCTTCCCCAATAAGCTGCAAATAGTATTTCATCCGATGTTCTGGCGCCTTACGGTTTTGCTCTAGGGTTTCCAGAGATTTCTGTGCTTCCTCCAGCTGTTGTTTTTTGACTTCCATAAGGAGGTTTTGCATTGTACTTTCATGTTTGGCACGTAACAGGGAAATAGATTCGTTGTCCTTTTTCTCTAGGGCTAAAAGCATTGCACCTCCAAAGGATTTCAATTCACTGCAAAGTTCAAGTGATTTCTGAAGTAAATAATAAAAACGGTAGTTGGGCATGGGCGTGTTAAGGTCGTTCAATATAGAATCAATACTCAATCCTTGGACTGCCGCCTTAACCAGTAAAGCGGGATCAATTGGGGGTTCAAAAAGAGGCAATTTTCGAAATACGCCCTGAATGTTTTCACAATGACGAATTTTAAATAACCTATCGGCAATAGAATCCCAATAGTCCATTAATTTTGGATTATTGGGGATACAAAAATATAGCGCGGTTGAAAACCCGAAAATATTTGCAAAACCTACAACCCCATTGGAGGTTCCAATTGGGGCTGTAATTTGATTGCTGTAAGGTGCACTTAATTCCAATGCTACCATAGCATTTCCAAATGCATCCCATTTGTCCAGTAATCCTAGGTAAGTCTGGGGTTTGGTTTTGCCCCGTTTAGGTATCATCATAGGGCGTCTACCTAAAATATGCCCTGCAAGGATATAGAGCTGTGTCGCCTGATTAATTGTTTCAATGGTGTCCTGACGGAAAAGGTAATCGCCCCAGGCAATAAGGTTATCCAGGTACTTCATCACAACCCATTTCATATAGGCCACGGGTCGGCTGCGAGCTACGAGATGGGGCATAAAAGGATGATTGCGCCATTCGTTGATGGTTTTATCCGCAGTATTAGGTTGGAGGCCAATGAAAATACTGTCCAAAATCCGCTGGCTGTTAATGTCTTTAAAAGGGGCAAACTGCCAGAATCGTTTATCATCATTTCCATCTGCCATGGGGCTGAACACGAAATGATACCATCTCATCGCTTCCTCATACTGCTGCGCTTTGCTCAATGCATCTGCAAGCATCATAGGCGTATGGAAGAATAATTCCCAATTGTACAGAGAATAGGGCCTTTTCAGTTCGTGGTATATCTCGGAGGTTGCTGTGTTATTGTCATGATCGAATACTCCGAAAGCATCCAGTTTGTCTGGAATACTTAGATTATAATTAAAGAACTTGTTTAAATCTCCAAGGTTTATCTTACTTAAAAGATCATGTGTATAGGGGTGAAAGAAATTGAAACCTGAATAATTGGGTAAATTGATAATAGTGGATTTATCATCTAAATCATTGAATGCCAACGAACTGTTTACTCTTTGATCCGTATCGTTGAATTGTAGAGAAGGCATGGCTGTCCCGCTTTTGTGAAAACTGGTAATGGTAAATATAGGCAAGGTGCCATTGACCCCCCTTGTTGTCGTTTGAGATAATTTACTTCCATCGAAAATATAAGATTTTGAAAATCCACCGTCGCCATCAAGGTTGTTGTCAACATTAATGTATACTCCTTCCTGATGCACCGCTGGAATAAATTTATATTTGGAAATATTTAACTCATTTTCATTGGCTGTCTCTTTTGATAACTGCTTTTGAGTCCATTTTCCATTGCGGTATTCGCTCCAAGCGATTTTAATTTCCATATACTCATCCACTTTTGCAACGGTAACATTTCCATTCGTATCTGGTTTTGCGGGAATAACATTGGAACTCGCATTTGTTTTTGTTTTTTTCATAAACTGTGGAAAGAAAATCAACACGCGGCCATTCCAAGCTACAGGTACTAGATAGCAGCCATTACCTGTGATTTCATGCGTAATTGGGTCCTCTATATCATAAGTTGGAATATCCACCTGCATTTTCTCCCAGGCATACCAGTTCATCTCGTCTAAGGCCAAATAGCGGTAGTAAAAGAAATAAGGCGCATTCCGGGTTCGTGAAAATATATGCAATTTACTGCCTCCACCCCATGCTGCCCCAGATTTGGTTCCTTCAATATATACGCCTATGACTTCCATATTTGCTACTTCATCCACTTTGTAGAGATATGATTTTAAAGCATCGGTCACGTTTTGTTTATTGATGTCTTTTTGCAACAATTCACTTTCCAATTCCTTAAAAAACGGACTTTTATCATTCCTCAAATTGCTTTCGATCCAGTTTTCAGGATAAAGAAATACCTTACGGTTGGCTTCCCAAACCCGGTAACGTTGCATCCAATCCCATCGTTCCCTGTCAAGAATACCGGGCTTTATTCCGTTATGTTCTTCCTCTAAACCAAGAAAACAGCGCATTACAAACAGCTGAACGGAAGAAATTGCCTGTTTTATCCTGGAAGTTTCCATGCAGGCATCCATTTGTACATCGATTAAAAAATATTCAAACAAACCGTCTGCATCCGTTACACCCCATGTAATTAATTCGGGCCGCTGTAATAAGTAAGCAACAAGAGCCTCTTTTTGGTTATTTCGCAACCTGTCATTAAGAGGTTTGACTACAGCTTCCCAATCCGTCTGTTTGTACTGGACGCGAATTGCCTTATCTATGCTATCTGCAATAACCCGGCACTTTTTAAAATTGGAGGTGGGTTTTGCCCAATCAAACAATAAATCAATATCCATCCCCATCTTGTCTGCCACCCCCATGGCTTTTTGAAGTTTCAACAAGGGTATCTCATTATGAAATTCTTTGACGTTATTGAGATTAAAATGTTCGGCCATTATCAATTTGTCCACCCGCTCCTTTTTCCACAGCGTCAGTTCCACAATCCTGTCGCTTAGTTGCGATTTTTCTGCCTCCTCTTGAACAGTGGTCGCCCAATTGAAAAAATCCAAGAGATTGGTCTTGGTCGTTGGCAGGGAATTGCGCAACCGGGTGTAGGCCTCTAAACGCAACCATTGTTCCAGGGAAATTCCGCTGAAATCCAGTTCGTCGAAGTCCGCTTTATGCGCATTAAAATATCGGATTTCGTCAGCGCTCAGTACAAAACCTGAGATCAGGATTGCCGCTTTTTTCAATAAAATAATGGCAGGAGCACATTGGACGGAAGCAAAATCGGGCAATAAGTTAGCAGAAGGTATAGCAGTAATCGCGGAGGTAGCCGTTTTCCAAAATACATTTTTCAGATCCATCCCTGAGACCGACAGCTTGTAGAGTTTTCCTGCCAACAGCTTTTGGGGCTTACTCCACCATTCGTTGGTAGGATCTTCCTGAGCTTCAAAAGTGAGGGCAAGCCCATCAATAGTTAGGTTTGGAGCGGCATCACTGTCTTTAATTATAAAGGTATAATTCTCTTCGGCAGGGGGGATAAAATAGCCCTGCCAGCCCGTGATACTTGGCTTGGCACTCTCTTTGATCTTTTCAAAAATGTTAAAGATCGGAAGCGGGGGTGTCCCCATCATTAAAACTTCTGACACCAGAGCATCGGTAGTTGCACTTTCCAAACCTATATCACCGGCTAAGGTATCCACAATAAAGCGGTGCTCCAATTGTCTGCGGAGATAGGGCATGAAAACCATAAGGAATGCGGCCCGTTTTAAAGGCGCCGTATTGGTATCTTCCTGACCGACTGGAATTTCCTCAAAAGCAATGGATATATCCCCAGCCTTAATGATATCTTCCTGAATTTTTACTACGGCCGCCCTTTCAACGGAAAGCGCCTTTTCCGATTCAAATACGTCGAATAAAACAGTTTTGAATAATTTACCCTGTTGCTTTTCAATGCGTACCAACGCTTTACCCCATTCTGTGTCATTGCTTAAAGACTTGAAATCAATGGTTTCCGCTTCTGTCAAGATTCCGGTTATCTGAAGTATTCCGGCAGTTTTATCATACTTCAATTTCTTGGATAGCGATTTCTCATCTGTCAGGGCAATATTCAAATTTTTGGGCGCATTAGTTATAAATACGCTTGTACCTTGTAAAATTCCGGTAATTTGTTCCACTACCTGTGGATCAAAAAGCAATGCCGCTTTGCCCCGGACAGTTTCTATTGAGGCTTGCGCCTGGATATCCAGTTTTTGCTGTTCTGGATCTGTTATGTCCTCATTAACGCTTAAATCTTTTTGGGCTTCCTCTATGGCATTCAGCCCATCATACAGGTTTTTAGCCAACTGTAAAATGGATTTTTCCGTTGGGGAGATTGGCTTTTTCGGGTCGTCATAATTTCTGATAACATAATTCAGCTGACTATAATTAAAGCCGGCGTCCTCCATTTTAGCCCAGCGCTCCATGAATTCCAAAGTGGTATCGGCATCTTTAAATGGATTACCGAACAAGGGTAGGATATCTATAAAATTGGGTATTCGCAAGCCCATCGATTTTGATAAAAGCCGGTACCGATAGATCAAGGACGAGTTCGCCAGTGTCAGTTTATCTTCTATTCCGGTATACATAATTATGGCATCCATATCATCGGACGACAAGTTAAATGCAGCCATAAGTACGGTCTTATGCTCGCTGATCGTTGTGCCATTCGCCAAGTAATTGCCATTTTTATCTGCTTTGAAAACTTTGTCCATGCCTAACAAATTATGGGTCAAGAACAGGTATTCATATAAGGATTTCGTACTAAAAGTACTTATGGATGTCCAGAAGGTTAGCAATTTGGACAATTCCAGTCCAGTTCTTTCCAACAATTTTTTGACAGCTACCAATTGATGCAGAAAAGTAGGCCTAATTTCACAATCCCCGCACCTTCTGTTCATTCCATCCCCACAATCCAGATCATCTTTACAATCTGCACAGCCATCGTTTTCCTCAAATAGATCATCACAATCATCGCATTCCCCTATAACTTCTTCTCCATCGGGATTTATTTTTTTTGCTCTGCTTAAACCCATTAATGCTTTATCCACCTCATCAATGGTCCACTCCATTTTGTTCCACAGGCGGATAAATCTATGGATATGGTCGTATTCTTCAACGGTAAGGGAAGTTCCATCCAGATGAACAAGCCGAACGGTATTCAGATCGCAGGTATCTTTTTGAGGAGGCTCTAGGCAGCCCAGCAATTCTCTCGTTCTCGCATTTAAAAAAGTTCCGTTCAGTAAATTAAAAACATCCCCATTATTGGTTTTAATTTGGATGACTTCTCCAGCCTGCAAATCATTGAATTTCCCTTCGGTCAGCAGCAATTCTCCAGTACTTTTGACAACACTCCCTATTTTTCTACGTACATCAGCATCCAGTTGAGGTATACGACCCTCGGCCCATAAATTGCATTCCTCATCTATGTAGTACTTTCCATCATCCATCATTTCATCGGAATCTTTGAAAAAGAAGTGTTGGGTTTCCTGGCTTTGACCATCTGTAACCCAAAAAAATTGTCCTTCAGGACATTTGCAAATGGGCTGTCCATTTTCAAGAACGATCATCTTTCCTATTTTCTCGAAATGGCATTTAACCCAATTTTTAATATCGGCTTTGGATATTTCAAATTCCTCTTGACTGGCTGGGGGGCAGGCAAGTGTTCTGTTATTTTCAAAATTGAAAAAAGTAACAAAGTCTTTTAACTGCGGTAAAAGTCCAATAAGCTTTTCAGAATTGGTCAGGACCTCAATTAATTTGTCCTCCCCCTGTGCGGTTTTATAATTTTGCAAATACCGGTAACTGAAATGAAGGCTTTCTGTAATCATTATGGCCTTGCCGCGGGGCATATTCGGATTAAGGCATTGCGTTAGGAGCAACTCCACCAAGTCCGTATATTGAATGCCTGTGCGTAACAGGAATTGCTTTTTCACATAGGTCAATCCTTCTTCGGAGGTATCATCAAGCATGTCCCCTTCAGTTTCATATCCATAATATTTATGAACAGGTTTTACATCTATTTTTG